>NZ_DS989897.1 GCF_000155555.1 Coleofasciculus chthonoplastes PCC 7420 | reverse complement strand
ATTCGGACCGCCTGCGATGGGAATCAACCAACGCTGAAAGAAGGGAGGGATATAAGGCGGATGCATCATTTCACCCAATTTAACGACCATCACATCACAGGGCGCTTGTCGAATCACTGCATCCACTACCCCGCCAAAAATGCGTCCAGGGGTTGAGGTTGAGCCTTTCCACCCCATCATCATCAAATTAATATGTCGCTCTTTAATGGTGTCTAGAATCCCTTGAGTAATATCCTGACTCACCCGTATTTGAGTGTGAACGGGTATATTCCAATCTCGTCCCCACTTTTCCGCCTGACGTAATAACCGACGACTTTTTGTGGTTGTTACTGGCGTTTCTGCAGGAGACGTGCTGCGGGAGACGAGAATCACTTGTAGACATTCCAATTCATAGTCGCGATCGCGGGCGATGGCGGCGGCGAGTTTGACTAATATGGGGGCGGTTTGGGGATTAGCGATGGGAACTAATAACCGTCCTCGTCCCGTTTCTGGCGATCGGGTTTGATAAACTACATAAGAGGGTTCTGATTGTGATCTAGTCTGAGTTGTCTTACTATCAAGCTGATCCAATTCCGCCCGAATAATATCGCTGCGGGTAATAATTCCCAATAACTTCCGCCCTTCAGTGACTGGGAGGCGACTGAGGTGATAACGGTTGAGCAGATAAAGCACATCGACTAAACTCGCTGTCGGCTTCACCGTTATCGGGTGCGATGTCATAATCTCTGCTAGAGGTGTGGTGCCGGGAAACGGACAACGGGGCGGATTGCCTTGCATTTTTGTCGCCTGTGTAAGATCTGATTGACTAATAATCCCCACTAGCGTCCCTTCATCTACCACAGGAAACCCTTGGTGCGTCGAACGAGATACCATCTGCAAGGCGTCATCCAGAGTCATGTGCAGCGATAAAGTTTCTACCTGTCGTTGCATCAAATCCTCTGCTGTTAACCCAACCAATGAACCCTTGTCTACTTTTTGAGTGGGGGAGGTATACCCTCTCCATTCCACAGACGCTGATAAAGTGAGCCTTTGGAGAGT
>NZ_DS989896.1 GCF_000155555.1 Coleofasciculus chthonoplastes PCC 7420 | reverse complement strand
TGAGGAACACCTCGATCCAGTAAATCTTGCGTGATGCTTTCCTCTGTTTCATCCCGTTCTAACCCAGAACTTATCGTCAACAATTCGCAGATGTAAAATTACACTGTGAACCCGTCGCTCCCCATTCCAACCAAAACTAATCAGCAAATAGGAATCCTGAGCCGCGATCGCCCTTAACTCAATATCCCCCTGACTCGGTTTATAACCTGCATAATCATTGATAATATCTTGGGCAATTCTTTGATATCGCTCTAACTTACTTAGTGAGTGATCCATTTAACAATCTCCTCCTGTTCTGGGTTAAAAACAAAAAAAGAAATTCCACGTTCTTTGATAAACACCTGAATCGACGGACGTTGGAAAAAGTTGAGGTAAGTTCGTTCAGGAATCGCCAGATAAAGAGCGCGATCTGGCTCCTGTTTGGCAATAAAAGTCAAATATAAATAGTATTGTCCAATCGCTCGCTCTAACTCGGTAACAGGTGAAGGTGTGCGAAATACTTTGATTTCTACAGCGATTTTTTGCTCACACCGTTGAGCCGCAATAATTTTTTCTGCCCCGAGATCAGCATAAACTGTCAAATCCTCAAATTCAATCGTCAATGGATCATGAGTAATTGTCCAGCCATCTTTAATCAGGGCAAATTTGACGACATCATGATAAACATCAAGGCGTGGCATCTAAAAAAAATAGCAAGTTTCAAGCTTCAGTGTACTAAAACATTATGCTGATCGCCTTTGGGGTATGGGTAAGGATTGCGATCGCTCTTCGAGTAGAGCTTACAGCAGATCGCACCTCTCTCTTTCCCCAGATACACAATCTCACCAGGAATAGAAGTGATTCCCCACCAAAGTTCGATGGAAGCCTATCCAGGAACGCATATAACCGCTCAAAAAACACCGTTTGACACCGCCAATTGAATAAAGGGCGACCCGATCAAATTAAGCGGACACCGTTGTTAATTAATGCAAGCGGGTCGCCCCTACAGCAGAATCAAAGGTGATAATCTCCCAGCGTGCGATCGCGCCTTCCCTTTCCCCAGATACACTATATCACCAGGAATCGAAGCTGTTTGATCGAAAGGTGTGATCGCGTTTGGGTATGGAGTCCGATTGCGATCGCACTTTCCCCTTTCCCCAGATATACCATGTCAAAAGGAATGGGAGTTCTTCAACGCTGAGGTGCGATCGCCTAAAATGGGATACACACCTGAAACACAAGGTACAAAAAAAATTCAATGACATCTGTATCTATTGAACTTCCAACAACTGCATTCTCTGCGCTTT
>NZ_DS989895.1 GCF_000155555.1 Coleofasciculus chthonoplastes PCC 7420 | reverse complement strand
AAATCAGTGTTTCGCCCTGTGCTACCTGAAAAATCCTATCGACATTCTTGGCATAAGTTGCCATCAAATGGCAATTTATGCCATAATTCCAGCAGCTACCTCAGAAAAACGCCCATGAAAAGTATCAATATTTCTCTACCTCATTCCATGCGCCTTTATATCGAAGAACAGGTGGCAAATGGCGGTTATAGCACAGTTAGTGAATATTTTCGTGAGTTGGTTCGCCAAGACCAAAAACGCAAAGCTCAAGAGCGTTTAGAGGCTTTACTATTAGAAGGGTTGAATTCGGGATTGGCTTCACCAATGACGGAGCAAGATTGGGAAGATATCCGACGAGTGGTGCGAGAAAGGGTGGCTCAACGGACAGGTTTAGAGGGAAATGGGTAAGGTTTATAAGCGATCGCACCGTTCGTAGTGAGCGCTTCCTTCGCTTGTGCTAGGTATTAGTAGCGAGCAAGATGCAAAGCCTGCGGCATGGCTTCGCTAAACGCACTACAAGAATTTCCTCGTTATTGACATTAAGGTTTAAATGCCGAACAGCGTAGGGTAGCACAGCCAGACGTGCGCCCTTGCGGTAAATGGCGTCACCGATGATGATCTAGAAGCGGTGCGACGGTTGAGGTAGAAATTGCCATTAGTAAATGCGATCGCGTGTTTATTCATGGTATACTTTTCATCGTGGGAAAATGTGCCTGCCTATAGACTCGACACATAAGGTGGCAGACGGGGAGACAGAAAGAGCGATCGCGCGTCCCGGCTAGGCATCTTTAATGGTTATCCGTGAAATCTGTGTGAATTGAATAAAATAAAATGAAATTAGTTGTTGCTCCCTGACCAACTCATGCTAGAGTACAACCCATTAGATTGCTTACCTTCTGCAGAAGATCTGCCTGATTCTGACGATACTCCAGTGGATAATGAACTGCAAGATTTAATTCCCTCATTGCTGAAAGCGGTTCTGGCGCTGTTGTGGGAGAATCGTTGGGATTGGTTTTTTGGGGTGGATATGGGAATTTATTATCACCCAGAAAAGCCAGCTATTGTACCCGATGGGTTTTTGAGTCTGGGGGTACAACGATTTATTGACGAAGACTTGCGGCTGTCTTATGTATTGTGGGAAGAACAGGTTGTACCTATGTTGGTACTTGAGGTAGTATCTAACAAGCGTCGCGGCGAATATAGCAGCAAGAAAACAATTTATCGGGATATGGGGGTACTCTACTATGTGGTGTACAATCCTCTGCGACGTCGTAAAGCCCCATTGGAAGTGTATAAGTTAGTGGATGGGGAGTATCAGTTACAGTTTGGTAATCCGGTGTGGTTATCGGAAATTGGATTAGGGATAGGAGCAGAAAGAGGTAGCT
>NZ_DS989894.1 GCF_000155555.1 Coleofasciculus chthonoplastes PCC 7420 | reverse complement strand
GTAGTTTCACAGATTATGGTGATTGGGTTTTGTCGGTACAATTTCCAATCCCTCTCAAATTCAATTGAGTAATTTAAGTGCAACTGCTTTTAAAGGGGTAAGCTTATCGGGTAACTGCATAAACCAAGGGTACTTTACGTATGAGCAAAAACTTTTATCTGCCCGTTTGGGGTCTTTTTCATTGTTCTCGGTTACAGGTATTGATTTACAATATCGCTTAGTTTATAACCCTCCTGGACAAAGTAGCATTCAAATCTGTTGCAATTGTCCACTTGATCCTATTGATGACTGTCCAGATTTAAATATTACGATTCGTGGTACTTTGCTACCAGCTCGTCGGGGAACTGCTCGAATTAGTGGGGATTGGTGTAAGTCTTTGAGCTGCGATGGCAGTTATAACAAGTTTTTAAAAACTAGGGATCTTGAATGATAAGGCAAAAGCAACCTGCTGGAGCATACACCTATAATTTTAGATTATAGGTTTATACTACAAAACCATACTACATTAACAGAGTAGGGATTCTGTATACACTAAAACCTGGCGCAACTTACCCCAAATTGGGCGCGTTTTTGCCTCCTCATGTCGCGTTCGCAGCATCCCTAAAAACTCACCTGCAACATCTGGATACGGAAAAATTCGATCCACTTCATCTAACCCCAAAACCAGACAACTGTCTCCGGGTAACAGATGCTTTTCAAAATACGTCTTACACTTATTCTTACTATTGCCAATACTCTTCTGCCAATGTTCAGCAACTGGATTATCTGACAATGATTCTTGGTTCAGACTCAGCGTCACACTGGTACAGAACCATTGCAGAAATCGATTCAAATCTTGAAAATCCGTTGCAGTTGCATCCCGCAGATTCAAACTCACGGCGCGATAACCCTGATCCGCCGCATCATTCAACACCCGTGACATCAATTCCGTTTTCCCCATCTTCCACGGCGCTTTAATCCGCAGTAAACATCCCGGCTTCAGGATTTCCTGGTAACAGGTAGGCAGAATCCCCGGTTCAATATAACGATCTTGACAAAGAGGAGTCGCGATCGCACCAGAATCTGTCTCTAAATTTCTCAGTTGTTCTCCATGCTGTTGATATCGCACATACTCTCGCTTTAACCAGTCTCGCAAGCGCTTAAATTTACCCTTTTTCTCCGTATTCAGCGCCGGACAAGAATGGGAAAATGTCGCATAAATTCGTCCCATTCGCCGTTGCAGCGTCGCTTCACTGATATGCAAATCGTCAGCAATTTTGGCATCAAGTTCTCCCCAATTCTGTTCCGCAAAGCGCCAACAAAACACCTGTCTCTCATCGGCATCAAATATACCCTGACAATCTGCAATTTGTTGTAAAAATGTATCCCACGACATAAACAGCTAGAGGTATTCAATAATCATCAAAATTGTAGTGGCGTGGCACACCTAATTGGGTGGATTATAACTGTAGGGGCGCAGGTTGTGCGCCCAGAAAATCGCCAAAATCTATCCCACCATTTTAGCTGTGTCAGTCCAGTACCATAACTCTATTCAACTAGACTATCATTTATAATCCAATGATTAAAATGAACGTAGCTTGAGTCAACGATGCGAACCTTTATAGCGAAGACAGCGCAACGCTTAACGAATAAGCTGTTCGGTATTTAAACCTTAATA
>NZ_DS989893.1 GCF_000155555.1 Coleofasciculus chthonoplastes PCC 7420 | reverse complement strand
ATTGGCAATGGGAGAGCCAATCACGATATCGGATTGGGAACTGTAGCGATAGAGTAAGGTGGCAAATGCTGCCAATAGGGTCATAAATAATGTGGCTTCTGTTTTTTGGCTCAGGCTTTTTAGCTGCTGGGTTAACTCCGGATTTAGCTGAAACCGTTGGCGATGTCCCCGAAAGGTTTGTTGAGAGGGTCGGGGGTAGTTCGTGGGCAGTTCTAATAAGGCGGGACTTCCCTGTAATTGCTTTTGCCAATAACTCAGTTGATTGTCTAAAACCTCTCCACTTAACCATTGTCGTTGCCAGATGGCAAAGTCAGCATATTGGATGGGAAGTGGGGTTAAGGGGTTGGATTTTCCGGTACAAAAGGCTTGATATAAACTGGATAATTCTCGAATCAATATCCCCATTGACCAGCCATCGGAGATGATGTGGTGTAGGGTTAAGATTAAGATATGAGATTGGGGATTTAAGCACAGGAGTTTGACTCTGAATAAGGGGGCTTTGATTAAGTCAAAGGGGGTTTGCGCTTCTTGTTGAATTAGCTGCTGAACTTGGGTGGATTCTGGGTTTATCTGTTGGTCTTCTACGTCAATAATCGATAAGCTGAAGTGGATATGAGGCTCGATAATTTGCATGGGAGCCTCATTCACCAGTTGGAAACGGGTTCGCAGGGTTTCGTGACGTTGAATTATTTGTTGTACGCTTTGTTCGAGGGCGTTGCGGTTGAGTTGTCCAGTTAGGTGTAAGGCGTAGGGTATATTATAGACGGCACTTTCCTTTTCAAACTGGTCAATAAACCACAATCGCTGTTGGGCAAAGGATAGGGGAATCTCTTTATCTCTGGTTACGGGTTGAATGACTTGAGACGCTTGACTCCATACCTTTGTTTCTAGATGCTTGCTTAATTCAGCAATAGTTGGTGATTCAAATAAACAGCGCAGTGGTAATTCTATTTCCCAATTCTGACGGATACGGGAAATCACTTGAGTGGCTAATAAAGAATGTCCTCCTAATTCAAAAAAGTTATCGTGGATGCCTATTGGCTTAATTCTTAACACTGATGTCCAAATTCGAGTTAATTGTTCCTCAGTTGCGGTGCGTGGAGGAATAAAGTTGGTTGAGAGCGTCTCTTCAATTTCAGGTTTAGGTAAAGCACGACGGTCAACTTTGCCATTGGGAGTGAGGGGAAAAGCATCCAACTGGACAAAAGCTGATGGCACCATATAATCCGGGAGCTTTGTCTTGAGGAATGAGCGTAATTCAGCGGTAATTGATTGTTCGGAATTAGAGACACAATAGGCAACTAGACGTTTATTCCCCGGTTGGTCTTCTGTGACAATAACTACAGTATCCTTGACTTGCGGATATTGACTTAATACCGCTTCAATTTCCCCCAGTTCAATCCGAAACCCTCGCAGCTTAATTTGATTATCAACCCGACCCACAAATTCGATAGTGCCATCGGCTCGATACCGCGCCAAGTCTCCGGTTTTGTACAAACGAGCATTGGGTTGATTGCTAAAGGGATTGGCAATAAATTTCTCCCCTGTTAATTCGGGGCGATTCAAATAACCTCTAGCTAATCCATCACCACCAATGTAGAGTTCCCCGATAACACCGATGGGAACGGGTTGCCAATAAGCATCGAGAAGATAAACTTGGGTATTACTTATCGGACGACCGATGGAGATTGATAATTCAGTTCCTGGAAGCTGTTTGGGCAAAGAATAGCAACAAGTAAAGGTCGTGTTTTCCGTCGGACCATATCCATTAATAATCTGAGTTGATGGCAAAGCCGCCAGTGCTTTTTTAACCGGGTTAACTGAAAGGGCTTCTCCG
>NZ_DS989892.1 GCF_000155555.1 Coleofasciculus chthonoplastes PCC 7420 | reverse complement strand
ACAGCGAATTTCTCTGTTCTGCGAAATGCGCCAACGAATGTTCCCGCCGTTCTGGTTGAATCTTTATTTATCGATGCAGCCGGGAATGAGTCGTGCCAATGTGGAGAAAGCGGCTACTGCGGTGGCGCGTGGGATTGAGAAATTCTTGACAGGTAACGCAACAGGTTCTACGCCTCCACCGAGTAAGCCTGCACCTACACCAAAACCGAATCCATCTCCGACAAAATCGGGTGTCGTGAATTCTAAGGTAGGCTCTATATCGTTGAATTTCCGTGCTGATTCTTATGTGGGTGCAACGATTATCGGGTCACTCTCAAAGGGAACCTCTCTGAAGATTTTGAAATCGGTTACGGGAGGAAGCTACACGACACCGACGGGGAGTTCTCGTAAGGATTGGTATCAGGTAGAAGCTAATGGCAAAAAAGGGTATGTTGCGGCGTATTATGTTGATGTAACTTCTGACAATCCATCACCGAGTCAACCTTCAGGGTTCCATGCAGAATCTTTTTCTGGCTGGGTTGGTCCCGAAATTGGAGTCGCGCTTCGCAATAGTCCGAAGCATTCAGATCGGAGTGGTTTAGCGGAACCTTATAAAAAGACACTCCATTTTGACGGATGGAAGTATGGAGAGTCTGTAACTGACATCTGGACAGGTAAATCTGATGCGCTGTGGTATCGTTACTGGAGTAATGGGAAGGCTTATTGGGTTCCCAGTGCTTACATTTTTGGCTATCCCAAATCTAAACCGCCAATTCAACCTGGGGGAAATCCGGGTGGTGGAACGACAAGTAAACCAGGACATGTTAATGATAAAGTCGGCGGTGTTCCTTTGCGTCTCCGTAGTGGTCCTTATTTAAGTAAGTCTATCATTGGCAAGTTATCTAAGGGAACCAACTTGACTATTCTGGAACAGGTTTCTGGTCAGGCTTACGAGCCAGGAAATCGGACAAATTGGTATAAGGTAAAAGTCAATGGTAAGACAGGTTATGTTGCTGCTTACTATGTCAGTGAAGGGAGTAGTAATGGTGGTGGTAATAATGGCGGTAACAATAACTATCTGAATAGTTTAGCTTCTTGGTCTGACTGGAACTGGGAGGATTCTATTAATAGCGCTGCTGACTTTAACTATATCAAAAACAATCCAAGCTCAGATATTGGTAAGCTCTACCGAGATCTATCCAATGACTTGTTTGGTCGGTATTTTCCACCTACAGGCGCTTACATTTCTGATGATTACAAGCGAGCAACAGGCTTGAATAGTTATCATGGAGCCATAGATATTGCTTCCCCTCTAGGCACAAATGTCAAGAGCTTGGTAGAGGGAGAGATTGTGTTTACCAATCCTTCATACTTTGGTGTCGTATCTATCAAAGATAAACATGGACGCTATCACATCTACAAGCATCTTGATTCAGTGAATGTTTTCGTAGGTCAACAAGTCAAGAAAGGCGATATAGTTGGTAAAACAGGTGGTCGCGGAAATTCTCGATATTCTTTCGCTGCACACCTACATTACGAAGTTACTCGCGCTCCTTACTATAAGTACGGTGCAGCCCAAACCCCTAGCGTTCTTGCTTCTAAACAAGGCATTCGAGAACGTAACTTTAACCCAATAAAAACTTATTGGAAATTACGGCGTGGAAGTTGAGCCGTAGTAGCTTGGCAAGGTTAAAATTGTGGGCAACGCGATCGCTGTAATCCAAATCAGTTGTAATTTGTAGCAGATGATTTACCCCTATTTTTAAGCTTGCCAGCCCAGTAGGGTGGGCATTGCCCACCAGCGTACCAGTCAGTACCATTCCACCTAAAAATGATCGCCTAAAACACACCTCCATTTTGAGTCAGGGCGGGTTTTGTTTAAACGTTATCACAAACATTAAAATTAAACGGCTAAACCCGCCCCTACAAATACCTAGGCTCCCACGCGATCGCATCCCC
>NZ_DS989891.1:2712-5578 GCF_000155555.1 Coleofasciculus chthonoplastes PCC 7420 | reverse complement strand
CGGCAATTTATCAACAACGTGACCACAATGTCCACAGCGCTTAGAGCTGGGAAACCATCGGTCAATCTTAACCAGTATTCGACCGTACCACTGGCACTTATACTCCAATTGACGAACCAGTTCACTCCAGCTTGCGTCAGCAATTGCTTGAGCCAACTTATGGTTTTTCATCATATTCTTCACGGCTAAATCTTCGACAACAATCGTTTGATTTTCACGTACCAGTCGAGTCGTTAGCTTGTGAAGGAAATCTTTACGGGCGTCGGCAATTTGAGCATGGATTCGAGCAACCTGCCGCCTTGCCTTTTCCCTATTATTTGAACCTTTCACCTGGCGAGACAATGCTTTTTGAGCTTGTCTCAACTTGCGTTTTAGCCGCTTAAAATGCTTGGGATTGACAATCTTTTCCCCATCGCTGGTTGCAATCAAGGAGGTAATACCTGCATCAATCCCAATCGCTTTATCAAGTTGAGGAAGCGATTTGACCGTATGCTCCTCAACACCTCGGCTCCGCTCGGTGTTGACGCTGAGCGGAGCCGAAGTGAGCGGAGCCGAAGCGTCAACCAACACAGAGACAAACCATCGCCCAGAAGCATCCAACCTTACTGTAACCGTAGAGGGTTCACAGTTTTCTGGAAGGGTACGACTCCAGCGAATTGGCAGAGGTTCACAACATTTTGCCAACCACAATTGCCCATCCTTCCACTTAAAGGCAGAACGAGTAAACTCAGCACTACCACCATTCCGCTTCTTTTTGAAGTTGGGGTATTTAGCACGACCTGCCCAGAAATTGGTAAACGCTTTTTGCAAGTTCCTCAATCCCTGCTGCAATGGTACACAGCTCACTTCATTAAGAAATTGCTTGTCTTCTTGCTTTTTCCAATCTGTCAGCATAGCGGATGTCTGTTTGTAGTCAATCCGCTCTTGCCTTTCATACCAGCCTTCAGTTCGGGTGTGCAACGCCAAGTTGTAGACCAACCGAACACAACCCAACGTGCGGCGCAAGAGTTGTTCTTGTTCCGGCGTTGGGTAAAAGCGGTATCGGTAGGCGCGTTGAGTCATGCCTCACATTCTATCACATTCCCTGTAAAAACTGTAAACGGTAACCGGAGGCGCGGCTTTCCTCCCGTCGCTAAAAGTGAGGGTCTCCAGCCGCTTGCGAAAGATGAAGAATATAAGAAGCGGGCAGCGAGAATCGAACTCGCATCATCAGCTTGGAAGGCTGAGGTTTTACCACTAAACTATGCCCGCAGGCGCTCATAACTTTTCTAGTATAAACCACAATAACACAAGTTTGGCAAGTTTCCACCAAAATTATCGGCTCAATTCCCTAGGGGATCAATTTCTAGGGTTAGGAAGTACGACCCGTACACAGGGCTACCCGCCATGTATGTTGGTGAAAAACTCCAATCGGCAATAATCGCCTGGGCGAGTTTCGTGGCTTGCTCTTGAGTGAGTGTTCTTGGTGGCAATTGAGTCGGCTCGGAACGCCTATCGGGTAGAACTTTTGCTTTACCCATATCAGTGATCAAAACGAGAACCTCGATAACCACAGGTTGCTCCAGAGTAATGCCTAAGGATGTGAGTTCATCCACCGAAAGGGGTTGGCTCTTTTTCAGGATTTTGGCAAATTGGTCGCCTGGATTGCGTTGCGGATCGATATTAGAACCACCACCCTGAGGCACGGGTATGAGTCCATTAATAGAGACAATCAAACCCCCGCCGGACTGATTTTCCGGTGACGTGGGTTTTGGTGGTTCCTCTGGCGATGGGGGAGAAGAAGGACTAGGCGTAGTCGGATTTGGCGGTTCCTTTGATGGCTCAGGAGACGGCGTTTCTCCCGTCCCTTCCGATGTGGTGGACGTTGGCGATGGGATCGGGGTTTGGTTCGGTGAGTTGTGCGAGGAAACCTTTGTGGGTGAAGGGTTAGGCGTTTCCTCAGTAGTGTTTGCGATCGCCTTAGTCGGGCGATTTGTCTGTGGTGCTGATTCTGGTTGACTCTCAGAACTCTTCGCTGGCGTTTTTCGGGATACCGGAGAAGGTGGAGGTTGAGTCACTGGAGTTGGCATGGTAGCATTCGAGGCGATCGCAATCATCTCAATGGGAATCAGTCGTTGACTCAACCGCCAGTCCTGAAAGCGCCCCAATAGCGCCAGACGCAGCAACCCCAAGCCAACTAAATGAATCGCCACAGAACTGAGAATAACTGTTCTCCATAGCGCCGGGGGGTCAGCGTGACGGCGTTGGGGTATCTGAGGTTGGTTTAGTGTTGGTTGTGTCATTACAATCAGGTTGGGATGCTTTAATTCCATACTGCCAAAGAGCCACTGAGCATCTGGATTAATTTTTAGCGTTCTTTTTGCGATCGCCCAATGACAGTCGTGACCGATGAATAATTATCGCTTGTCTAGGTTCAAGATTATTATTATTGCCAGTGTTCTCCTATTCGGACTAATCCTCAGTGGGTGGAGAATTACCCTACCCACAACCGCCGCCGAATCGGACACTATCTATCATGAGCGACTGGTTCACAGCGCCGATGGGATTGGTAAATTTTATATGGGTCGAGAGATTGCCAAAGTCATGGGACACACCGAAGCCCTCTGGTTAGAACGCCCCAGCCGTCAGACGAAAGAACAGCCACAGCAGGTGATTGAAGCCTTGAACCTGAAACCCACGGATATTGTGGCAGATATTGGTGCAGGTACAGGTTATTTTAGCTTTCGGATCAGTCCTCGTGTTCCTCAGGGTAAGGTGCTGGCGGTGGATATTCAGCCGGAGATGCTGGATATGATCGAATTCTTGAAAACTGAGAACAATGTGACCAATGTTGAGTCAATCTTAGGGAGTACCACTGACCCCAATT
>NZ_DS989891.1:0-2216 GCF_000155555.1 Coleofasciculus chthonoplastes PCC 7420 | reverse complement strand
CTTCAAATCAAGCCAATCGCTACACATATAAGGAAAATTTATCACCTTATGTACGGGAGAGCCGACTGGTTGATGGCTGGTGATAGCGTGCAGACTAATTAATTGCATCATAATCGCTCAGGAGACGATAGACGATTTTGCCGTCTAACTAAGGACTGTTTGCGGCTGGATTCGCGCTATGCTGAGGAATGGAATGATTTAGTTAAGATAATTATTACTATCGGCTATGCGAATTCAAGGTTGGTTTACTACCATTACAGTTGCTTGTCTGTTTTGGCTGATCAGTTGGGTCGTTACCCCTGCTGCGTTTGCCTTCGTTCAGGTAGAACTATCTGACCTGTCTTACCACGAATGTTCCTCCAAGTTTTCCGAAGGATTGGTCACACCCGGTTCCATCCAAGCCGCCGATTGCTACATCATCACTGGCAAAGCCATCAACAAGTCAGGTAAACCCGTGATCAATGCTGACATTTTTGGTCGGATTTATGATGCCAATCATAATCCTGTCTTTCAAAATCGTACCCGGCTGGGTGCCATTGATGAAGTCCCACCGGGCGTTAGTGATTTTGAAGTGCGAATTACGGTTTCGGCTAATCAACCCACCCCCTTGCAGCTTGAACAATTCAAAGCGTCTGGCTTTACGGGCAAAGTCCGCCGCTAAAAAAAAGCGTGTTGACTTTCATTAATATCTAACCCAAGACTATGCCATGCCTCCAAACAGTCCAGCGATAAGTTGCAGGACAATAATCGCCAAAAGAGGAGATAAGTCCAAACCTCCAATCGGCGGAATAAAGGAGCGGAAAATATTCAGGTAAGGGTCCGTAATTGGGCTGAGGAACCCAGCAACCTGGTTCATCCATTCAACCGTGGGGAACCAGGTTAACAGAATGCGGACAAATATCAGCAGTAAATAGATGTTGAGGAAATTGGCGAGACTTTCGGTTACCAGTGCTGTAGGCATAAATTGAAATGTTTCCTTACTAAGTTTAGAGGGCGGATATGATAGTGCCTTTCTAGTCAGTTTAACGGATATCACTCCATTTCGGCTTAGGAATCGAGCGAACCTTCCCTATCGGTAAGTTCTGTACTCCCACTGCCATTCACTGGACCCAATTGCTGGCGCACATCATCAATCGCTGTATTAAGCTGGGCAATTTTGTCTTCTAAACTGCGACGTGCTGCTTCAATGCTCTCCTCGGAGTTGAGTTGAGACTTTTTGCCTTTCATGGCTTTCTTCTCCGAGAGGCGGGATTTGAGTAAAGACGGATCGGCTTCTTCATCACTACTATTGCGTTGTCCGGCTAGTATGGCTCCGATAACGCCACCGACTACGCCCCCTATAGCGATTCCCGCCAGAAGTCCGCCTGTAAAACCATCACGCTGACTCATTTTTCCTTTCGTACCCTTGAAATAAAACGCAACTGCTTTTCCAGATTAACGGTTGGCTGATGCAGATGCCTACATCTTCGTCTTATGTCTTATGTCTTATGTCATTCGTTTACCCCTTATCTTCCCCAGCTTCCCCTGCTCCCAGACGTAGCATGCTACGTCTCTACAACCCCAGTTTTCTCCCTACTTTCATGTGCCAAAGGCGCGATCGCCTGCATCTCCTAATCCGGGTACGATAAATCCTTGCTGGCTTAATTCTTCGTCAATTGTGGCGGTGTATATGGTTAAGGTGGGATAATTAGCCCCTAACTTTTGCAAGGCGGGTGGAGCCGCAACCACGCTGATAATCCGGATAAATCCTGGGTCAGCACCTCGCTGGGTCAGTTCTGCGATCGCGGACATCATTGTACCTCCCGTTGCTAGCATGGGTTCGGTAATTAAGATATGGGTACCTGGATCAAATTGTTGGGGCAATTTATTTAAATAACACTTTGCTTCTAACGTTCCTTCATCGCGCACCATGCCTAGATGGTAAATGGATGCCAAGGGCAATAAGGTTTGCGCCCCTTCTAATAAGGCTAATCCCGCCCGTAAAATCGGCACGACGACTAAAGGAGTCTCTGGATTCACCATTGTGGCTGGACAAGGGGCTAGGGGAGTCTGAACCATTAACTCTTCCGTCGGTAGCCAGTCTCGAATCGCTTCGTAGGTGAGCCAGCGCCCTAACTCCGTCATCGCACTTTTGAATAGGGGGGAGGGTGTCGCTGCATCACGGGCAACACCAAGCCAGTGCTTGATTAGGGGATGAGGGGGAACATAAACACGTA
>NZ_DS989890.1 GCF_000155555.1 Coleofasciculus chthonoplastes PCC 7420 | reverse complement strand
ATATCAATCTGTGGTTAAGTATTCGACGGGTATAATTATGCCATTAGCATTACCGCACGTCGAAGTGGACGTGCTTAGATTACTGCAGTGATGGCGAGACATTAAGCCAAAGGAGACTGATGATAGTTATCGAGTAAATCCGCCGGATTTTGATACACTTTCATACAGCCTGCTTCTTTTAACTCAGCTTCTGAGAAACCACCGCAAAGCACGCCAATGACATCTAGATTTATTTTACAGGCGGCTTGAGCATCATAAGGACTATCCCCCACCACAATCGCGTCTTGGGGAGTCACTCCATCCAGCTTATCTAATGCGGCTTGAAAGATGTCGGGATGGGGTTTTGACTTTTCAACATCGTCTGTAGAGGTTGCACCGTCTACTAAGTCTTCAATCTCTAATAGTTTTTTGTAGTGAGTCAGGGTTTCGGTTCTAGCTGAGGATGCCACGACTACTTTTTTGCCATCTAATTTGAGGCGTTCAAATAGTTGGCGCACTCCCTCAAATGGACGCACTTGGGATAGGAGGTTTTCTTGATAGAATTCTTTGCGATAAGTGGCAATATCCTCACCGATGCGTTCAAACTCTGCTTGAGGAATAAAGACAGGGATGATATAGTTACTCCCCTTACCGATTTGATGACGGATTTTATCGTAAGGCACATCATAGCCAAACTGTTTAAACGCTTTAACCCACGCCTGGGCGTGCAGATCAACGGAATCAACTAAGGTACCGTCTACATCAAAAATAACAGCCTTTGGCATCACAGGTTCTCCTTTTGTTTCTCTTCATTATGCCGATGCCATTCTGGGAAATCAATCTAGCTTGAGAGAGATAAACTGTCACGCATTTAAATTGGGAATGGGTAGCGAGCAAGATGCAAAGCCTGCGGCATGGCTTCGCTAAAGCCTGCGGCATGGCTTCGCTAAACGCACTACAAGGATTTCGCAATTCTTGACATTATGGTTTAAATGCCGAACAGCTTAATACTCACATCTTTCTTGAAAATGTTTAGGGAGAGGGAGAGAAGACTGGATATTCCCCTAAATCCCCCATGGAACAAAAAGTGAAGACTCCTCTGGCTTACCCCATGGAACAAAAAGCGAAACCTCCTTTAGCTTCCCCCTTTTGAAGGGGGACGGGAGGGGGATCTATTCACTGCCTTTTTTTAGCCTTAAATAAGACACCAAAACCAAACGCCACAGCCGAACCCAAAATAGTCATGGGTTCAGGTACAGGTGTAGCCTGAGACGGATCAAGATTTAAGGGTTGATCGAGTTGGACTAGGATAAATTCGTTATTATCCGATTGGCCAGGACTACGCCCCTTAGAAAATGGGTAATTATTATCGTTCATCACCAGTAGAGTTTTCTCATCCACAGGCAATACGCTTTCAATCGTAACAAAGGGGAACGTAAATACTCCATCTGTTGTACCATTACCGCCCAAATTATTGGGATCGGAAATATTCAGCAAATCCACTACTAATTCTTTTTGGACAAAACCGTTACTATCTATCTGATTGATGTCGATTTTGTAAATCCGTTTAAATTCAGCAGGTCTAGTAAAATCGGGATTATTGGGATCGCCTTGTCTGTTATCGCGCTCAATGACCAGAAATTCATGGTCATTAATTGCCGTCAAGTCACCAATCGCTCGACCTAGGGGATCTCGTTGATAGAAAAACGTTTTACCTGTATACTGTTGGCTAGCTAAATCAAACTCATTAATTAGCAGGCGATCGCGTTGATCATCAGGTTGCAATGCCCCTTCTAACATAGCGTAGAGTTTGCTGCCACTGCTATTAAGTGCCAGCCCTTCAAATCCTTGGGAACCCCGCAAATTTGCTGTACCGTCTAATTGGGGATTATCAGGAGACTGAACCAGGGGATTATCACCTAAACCCAGAAAATTGGGCAGTGGAATTGGCGAATCCAGAACTTGACCCTCTGCCGAAACATGGAAGAGAAATGGACCAAATTCATCACCAAACCAGTAGGTTCCATCACTCGCTTGACGAAAGGATTCAATGTCAAAATCAGCACCCGTTAACCAGCGATTGGATTGAATCATTGGGTCTACAGGAATGGTGGTGTCTGGATAAAATGATTGTTCAGCAATAATCGGAAAGTCTATCTGATTATCCCGATCATGTAACTGTAAAAAACTTTCCTGGCTAAAGCGAGTCAGGCGTTCCCCCGTTTGGAAATTAACGGGAAAAACTTGACCTGTGGTAAAATCGGGTTCGACAGCATAAACCCGGAGCAGAAAATCAGCCGAATTGCTTTTACGACCAAAACCGTTATCTGTCATCACCCGAAAGGTTCCGGGTTTAGGTCCCGGTAAAACAGCCGAAAAGCCCTGCACGGGTTGTTGATCAGTAAAGGAGATGGGAAATTGTTGTCCTGACGTGGGACCTGGGGCGAATGTATCTGCCCCAAGAATAGCACGTCCGGTCAGTTGAACGGCAGCGGCTGGAGACGTGAAAATTAAGGGTATAATCAGGGAGGTGAGACTCCTGAACAATAGATAAGAAGGCTTGCACATTTGTGGGAATGAAATAATATTCTAGGTAATTAAAATTATATAAGTGTAGTGAATCATTATTCTCTGACTTCATTGAAACTTCATAAAGGTTAGATAAGTATAAAGATAATATAAATTATTGGTTAATTTTTGTTTAAGCCAATCTAAAAATAGGAACATCGTTACTGTTGTAGGTTGGGTTTCGACTTCGCTCAACTCACCCTACGGTATATCAAGGTTTTGTTGATCCAAAAATGCTGCCTGGAGCGTACCATTGATGTTAAATTAGGCATATAAGTGTCAAACCCTGACCAATGACAAAGGACAAAGAACCAATGACTAATGACAAAGATTTAGTCCTTATTGGCGGCGGTCATAGCCACGCGATCGCACTGCGGATGTTGGGGATGAATTCCTTACCCGGAGTACGCTTGACGCTGATCACGAATGTGTCTCATACCCCCTATTCCGGAATGTTACCGGGTCATGTGGCTGGGTTCTATACCTTTGATGAATGTCATATTGATTTGCGGCGTCTTGCTCAATTTGCTGGCGCTCAATTGTATATCGATAAAGCCGTGGGTTTAGATTTAAACTCAAATAAAGTTATTTGTGCCAATCGTCCTCCCGTTGCCTTTGATGTCTTATCGATTGATATTGGTAGTACCCCGGCTAAAGAATCGGTTTCTGGCGTAGCTAAATACGCGATTCCGGCTAAACCCGTTCCCCAATTTTTAAAGCGATGGAATCGAATTATTGAAACTCTTGCACAACATCCTAAACAATCTCTGAGTTTAGGCATTGTTGGCGGTGGTGCAGGTGGAGTAGAACTGGCAATGACAATGCAACGGCGTATTAATCATGTAGAGACGCGCCATGGCACCTCTGTAAAAATTCATTTATTTCATCGGGGTAATCAACTATTACCAGGTCATAATTCCTGGGCGCGGCGATATGTTCAGAAGCTGCTAAGGAAACGGGGAATTCAGGTGCATTTAGGGGAAACGGTTTCTCAGATATTACCCGATAAAATTTGCTGTGAGTCGGGTTTAGTTGTCGATTGCGATTACAGTTTCTGGGTAACCCAAGCCTCGGCACCGAGTTGGATTGCGGAATCTGGATTGCATACCACTTCAAAGGGTTTTATTTCAGTTGGCGATACGTTACAATCCCTCTCTCATCCTCATATTTTTGCTGCTGGTGATATCGCTACCATGGTGAATCATCTTCGTCCCAAAGCCGGGGTGTTTGCGGTGCGTCAAGGGAAGCCTTTAGTGGAAAATTTGCGTCGCTTTGTACAAGGAAAAGCCCTACATCCTTACAAACCTCAACGGCGATATTTGAGTTTAATTGGTACAGGTGATGGAAGCGCGATCGCATCCTGGGGTTCCTTGGGTTGGCACTCCCGACTATTATGGCGTTGGAAGGATCATATTGACCGCAAATTTATGTGGCAATTTAGGGATTTGCCAGAGATGGAATCGGCTAATCCTGTTCCAGAGAAAACACCGAACTTGACGAAATTACCCCGTTTAGGGACACCAAAAAACGCCCCACCGATGTATTGCGCTGGCTGTGGTTCTAAAGTGGGTAGCACTACCCTAGAACGAGTGTTAAAACGGGTGCAGGATGAGTATCATTTCTCCACACCAGATGATATTATTCTCGGATTGGGAACGCCCGATGATGCAGCGGTGCTAAAAGTTCCCGCCGATAAACTATTAGTGCAAACGATTGATTATTTTCGCACTTTAATCAATGATCCCTTTATCTTTGGACAAATTAGCACTCATCACTGTCTCAGCGATTTATTTGCCATGGGTGCAACGCCTCAGAGTGTTTTGGCAATGGTAACGGTTCCCTATGCGACAGCCGCCCAACAGGAGGAAACCCTCTATCAATTGTTATCCGGGGCGATGAAGGTATTATCTCAAGTACAAGCGCCGTTGGTGGGAGGACATACCACAGAAGGGGCAGAATTAACGTTTGGTTTATCCTGTAATGGGTTAGTACATCCTCAGCAACTGATTAAAAAAAGTGGGATGAAACCAGGCGATCGCATAATTCTAACTAAAGCCTTGGGAACCGGGATTTTATTTGCTGCACATCAACGTTTACAAGCAAAAGGGCGCTGGATTGATCAGGCGGTTGAGTCGATGCTGTTATCCAATCAGGAAGCAGTTAAAGTATTTCGAGATCATGGTGTCACGGCTTGTACTGATGTGACAGGTTTTGGATTCGTGGGACATTTAGTAGAAATGGTGCAAGCATCGGGAGTGGCGGTGGAATTAGAGTGGGAGAGAATTCCCCTGCTGGAGGGGGTGACGGAACTTGTGCAACAGGGAATTGCCAGTTCGCTGTATCCCCAGAATGTCCAAGCAGCAAGGTTTATCAGGAATCAAGAAGAGATGTGCGATCGCGCTAATTATCCGGTACTTTTTGATCCACAAACCTCTGGCGGGTTATTAGCGACGATTCCTGGGGATAAAGCAGCGAATTGTGAGCAGGTTCTGCAAGCATTAGGATATAAAGATAGTCACATTATTGGTCAGGTAATTTCAGCTAGTTCAGACGTTCCCCCATTAAGATTCTTATAAGAAATGCCCTTTTTGCGATGGCGACTAGAAGTCGCTGCTACACAAACAAAGTCCGCCTACGCGGACTAAATTATCAAGGGGGTGGCTAACCCGCATTTAATATCAATTAATGATACAGCGTCTTAGCAAGATGCTCAATGCAGCGAGCAAGATGCTCAATGCAGCGAGCAAGATGCTCAATGCAGCGAGCAAGATGCTCAATGCAGCGAGCAAGATGCTCAATGCAGCGAGCAAGATGCTCGCACTACTACGGCAAGGCTTTCGCCATTATTGACATTAAGGTTTAAATGTCGAACAGCTTATTTTAGCAGTTAAAGCGTATCAAGAACGTTGTCCGATAATCTGTAGGGGTGAATTAAGCAAAGAGACGGGTAATTTTGTGTTAAAGAATGTTCGGGATTTGATGTTTGATGAATCCTGGGATCATTAATATATACTTGTATTCGACTAGACCACCAGTCGAATACAAGATTGCCATACTGGTGGCTATAACCTGAATTGAGCCAAGAGGTAAGTAAATATAAAAGATTGCTTAGGATTGGTTTTTAAGTAGTTGATGGCGTCCCATTCAAATTGATTTTTGGGTCCCCCTTCGTCACGTCGCCAAGGAAATGGATAATCGCTGTAGAGTCGAACGGACATGTCAGTTTTCTTTTCTCGAATTTCACGACTCAGTTCTAGTAACTAGGTTGCAGGTAGAGGAATCCCACCCTCTTGATTCAAATAGTTATGAGTCACGCTGATCCCATCCACCATTTTGGCTCGACTCACGATTTCTGAGCTATAAAGGGTTCGGGCTTTCTTCATCAGTTGTGCATAAACTTTAGCATTCTGGAGTGCCTGTGATTCGACCAGTTCAAAGGAAAGATGGGACATGCTTAATAAAGCTCCCACAACGCCAACGCAAAATAGAATGGTTAAAACCGGATGAGAATGATAGGTAAACGCAGCGAGTTTAGCCACATCATCCTCCGTCATCCGACTGGCGTGATGAGTGGAAAGTCCCAGTTGCTTTTCCAAGTCGCGATCGCTCAATCCGCGTTTCTTGAGTTGCTTGAAAAACTCACGCGCTACATCATCCCGTTCCTTGGGCTTAATGTGAGCGATCGCCTGTCGCAGTTCAGGTTCCATCTGACTGGGAGGTATGCGATAACCTCTGGTGGGCGAACTTGAGGGGTAATTACAATCCCTAACTTATTGTTATCGCGCACGTAGGCGTCACTAATTAATCCCTTTGCCGTTTGCACCACCCAATTGCCAAACTCTTGACCGGATGCCGTATTGCCTCGTTCTAATTGTTGATAGGTTACACTGGGATTCAATGCCGTTGGCGCTTTTGCTTTGGTTTGGTTTGCTTGGCAAGCCGATGTGGTCGCTAGGACTAAAATTAAAGCCAAAGCCGTGAAAAACTGGCGAGTTTTTTTACCTAAACTCACAGCAACCTACTGATGAAACTATTAGTGGATTTTCAATAAATAACCAGAAGGTCTAGATCAAGACTGCCTAGACCTTCTGATTCTAGTAAGGCAGGTATAAATTAATCAGCCGACTCAAATCAGATACGGCTTTTTTGGCGTTCCCAATCGCGCAAAATGATTAACCTGCTTACTATTCCTGACAAGACAATTAATCGATTATTTCTTTAGCTTTGTCTTTCACGTCTTCAACAGCGTGTCGAGCTTCAGCTTCATTTTGCTTTGCCTTACCTTCTGCCTTATCTTCAGGATCACCCGTGACGTTACTCATGGCTTCCTGTGCCTTACCTTCTATGTTTTTGGCAGTGGCTTTAGCTCTATCTTCAGTACTCATATTTTGAGATTCTCCAAATTATGATGATTATGAATTCGTCCCTAAACTAAAGAATGAATAATCTTTGGGACAATTTCTTTTCCGTTGATGTCCACTATATCTGTATTTTTCATTAAAATCGTCAATCTACAGGTAGATTAGTCTGCTCCCCGCTTTATGTCTAAAGTAGGAATGGGTTATACCTTCTCTGGGTTGACGACTCATTTTTTAGAGACTTCCATACAAAATTGTAGATACGTTGCACACGTATCTACAACCTAGACGATAGATTTTTACTAACAGTTAATCCAGATAACCCATTATTTCATCAGCTTCTTCCATGACATTGGAAGCGATGGGACGGTTTCCCAGAATCATTTCTGTGTTCTCAAGATGCAGGGTACTCACAGAAATCGGACGATTTCCAGACACAACCATGACATCTCGGATTTGCATATTACTCGCTGTGATCGGGCGCTCACCCATAGATGAAAGTGTGCCAACAATTTGTAACTCGCTGGTATCAATAGGACGTAT
>NZ_DS989889.1 GCF_000155555.1 Coleofasciculus chthonoplastes PCC 7420 | reverse complement strand
ACAGCATCCACCCCTCGCCAGAGATTTTGATGCTTGGCAAACAGGCGCGATGTATAACTGGGAACGGGCATCATCACCACAGCACCATCCACAACTTTGATTTCTAAGGCATCTCCCGGCTTCAGCTTTAATGCTTCTCGAATCGTTACCGGAATCTCAATTTCATAGTTGCTACTCACTTGAGCCACAGTCATCTGCGAAACCTGAATCATTTGATTTCAATCATAATAAAGCGGGTCGCCCCTACAGCAGCATCAAAGGTGATAGTCTACCAAGAGCGATCGCCTTTCTCAAATAAATTCAACGTGGTTGTGCATATCTAATGGTTCAAGTACCTCTGAAATCAGAATCAATCCTCGCACAATCTCACCGATTGACCGACTATTTTGGTGACAGTAAGCAATACCATAATGTTCTAAACCACGTTGATGAAGGATTAAAAAATCTTCATCATGGGTAAATATTACTCGCTCTTGAGCAATCGCGAAAGTCAATTGTTCTTCATCGGCTGCACCTAAAAGTCCTACTTCAGGTGTCGTCGTGACATCAATACCCCGTTGTTTCAACCCTTGAGCAATTGCCCGATCAACTTGTTCATCCAAGTGCCACCTGATCTTTTTCAAAACTCTATCCTCTTAATTTTTGCTGCACTTTGGAAGGAGTTTTCGCTTGCAATTCACGCACCAAAATTTTGCCCTCTCGCATTTGTTGTTGTATGTCTTCAATATGATCATGGTAATAAGCCAAAGCCGCGTATACGTCTGACAACGTAATCGTAGGATATCGAGACACAATTTCATCAGGAGACATCCCCTTATGTTCATGCCAAATAACGACATCTTGAACCCGAATCCGATGTCCAGCAATACGCGGCTTCCCACCACACACTCCTGGTGTGATTTCAATATGTTCAGAAATTACTGCCACCATAGACTATCTCCAAGGTTAACCTGAGCCTTTTACTTAGCTTATCGAAAGCCATCTCTAGTCACCAACTGTTGGGATTACTTGACCCTAGGGCGATGGCGTTTGGGGTAGGGTCTGATTGTGATCGCTCCTTCTTCCCTAGAGACGATCACCCTCTCCCTCCCAGTTGGCGTCAATCCCTGATCAAAAGAGCGATCACCTTGCTGAAATCTTAGTACAAGGAGCCGTCATTAGTGCCATTAACTGGGCAGAAACTCTCTCTAAACTGGCGGAACGAGGTCAAGATCCTGATACGATAGTCACTCAATTGATCGATCTGGCTGGATTGAGCGGAGTTGTGCTGTCCAAGTCAGTACAGTTTTGGGTTTTGGGATGCGATCGCGTTTAGGGATAGGAGAGGATTGCGATCGCGTCTATCCTTTTCCCCAGATACACGATACTACTCGCCATTAACAATTAAATGGACACAACTGGACTCGAACCAGTGACCCCCACGATGTCAACGTGGTGCTCTAACCAACTGAGCTATGCGTCCGAACCAAACAGTATCTTACTGTAGCACGACTATTAAACAAGTGGCAAGCCAGTCGGATCAAGCCAAAATAGTTTTTCTCTCCCCGCCCCCCTGCACCTGGAGCACCTCCGCCACCTTTTTATGAGCTAATAGTCCTAACTGTCGCTGGTTTTGCTAAAATACCTAGGTTGTTCAGCCTAAACCAGCATCTTTGAATCAAGCAGTAGAAATCTCCGGTGTAGATACCTTAGCGCAAGAACTTGCGACAATCCAGCAAACAGGTTCTAAGCGGATTGCCCTGTTAGGATCGCGTCATGTACCCATTACCCATCAACATCTGATCGAGATGATGAGTTATGCCTTGGTTCTAGGTGGCAATCGTCTGATGACCTCTGGCGCAACAGGTACGAACTCAGCCGCAATTCGTGGTGCGATGCGTGCTGACCCGAATTTGCTGACGGTCATTTTGCCCCAAAGCTTAGAACGTCAGCCACGGGAGTCGCAAGTTCAACTCCAACAAGTGATGCACTTAGTAGAAAACTCAGAAAATGATCATCTGTCTCTGGCAGAAGCCAGTGCGTTGTGTAACTCCGAAATCATTTCCCGATGTCAACAGCTTGTTTGCTTCGCCTTTCATGACAGCAAAACCTTGCTGAGAACCTGTGAGGAGGCAGAGGAACAACGCAAGGTGGTGACAATTTTCTATTTTGATTAACCGAAAAGCACGTCCTGTACCCGATGCGATTTATCGCATCTAATTCATCGCCCTAAATCATGTAAAGCATGAATAGCAGCTTGACACCTCTGAGTCACGGCGGCTAAATCAGGTCGTTTCGTCGAAGCTGGGGGGTCAATGGGTTGACCAATTCGCACGGTTACGGGTACAGGACGCGGTATCGGTGATCCTTTGGGAAAAACGCGATGAGTCCCCCATAAACTCACGGGTAATAGAGGGGCGTTTCCCTTCGCCGCAATTAATGCCGCACCTAACTTGGGTTCAGGGATACGACCATCTGGGGTGCGCGTTCCCTGTAAAAAGACACCCACAGCCCACCCCTGTGATAAACACTCAATCGCCGCACGAATGGCACTCCGGTCTGCTGCACCCCGCTTCACTGGGTAAGCGCCGTATAACTGAATCGCTTGTTTGAGTCCCGGAACCCGAAATAGTTCCTCTTTTGCCATAAATGCCACCGGACGCCGCACACAATTGGACAAAATCGGCGGGTCAAAGTCACTGGCGTGGTTACTGACGACGACGAGTGGACCATCCATCGGTACATGTTCAGCACCATGGATGTGACCTCGTAGGTAAATGTTAAGCACTGGGCTAACTACCGACCATTTAAAGGCGTGGTAGAGAATTAGGCTAGCAAAGGGTTCGCGGTTTCTAGTCACAGAACATCCTAAGTAGATGGGAAAATTCAATTAACCGTGGAGAACTCGCTCCCTTGAGAAGCAAGCTACGTCTTATGTCATTGGTCATTCGTTATGATTTACGGACTATTGACAAAAGGTAATCGATTTGGGTTTATTGCCACAAATCGACTTAGACATAATCCCTAGATTTGGGGCTGTTGTATTAGAGTATCAGTTATCAACAACCAATTTGAAGATTTGATCGGGGATAGGTTAATAGGTTAACCGGGCAAATCTGATAAGCTACCGATATTTTCTAAGGCGGCATCCCGACACATCCGTTTAATTAAACCCGTGAGAACTTTCCCCGGACCAATTTCTACCACTTTCTCAATCCCTTCCTCTGACAGGTGTAAGGAAATTTCTCGCCAGCGCACACTTCCCGTCATTTGACGTTGGAGGCGTTCCTTAAGGACAGCCGCTTCTGTGGTAGGTATAGGTTCTGCATTGGATAACACGGGAATCTTCGCGTCACTAAAGGGAACAGACTCTAACACCCCTTGAAACTCCGTCGCGGCTGATGCCATGAACGGTGAGTGAAATGCCCCAGATACATTTAACCGTACTACTCGCTTGGCTTTCACTTGATTCAGTAATGCTTCTACGGCATCGGGGGTTCCAGAAATCACGACTTGGGTTGGACTATTATCATTGGCTAAGACTACATCCTCATGCTCCTGGATGTATTGGTCAAGTTGCTCTTGATTAAATCCAATTAAAGCTGCCATCATGCCACCTGAGGCACTATCCATTAGTTCAGCACGACGTTTGACTAGATTTAACCCCGCCTCAAAGTCAAAGACACCCGCCACGTAGAGTGCGACATATTCGCCCAAACTGTGACCCGCGACGAGGTGCGGTTGATGTCCGCGTTCCTGGATAATATCGGCTAGGATGCTTTCGATGACATAGAGACAGGGTTGAGTATAGAGAGTGCGAGACAGTTTCTCGTCGGAACTCTGGCACAGTTCTAGCACGTCCCAGCCTAAGATTTCCTGGGCTTGGGCGAATTTGGCTTGAGCCAGGAGTAAATCGGCTAAGTCGGTTCCCATCCCGACAGCTTGAGAACCCTGTCCAGGAAACACCCATGCAGTTTTAGTCATTTGTTATTCCTTCGTGTTGGTCAGGATATTCATTATCTCAGGAGAAATGCACGGAATGCATATCTCATTGAGACTCAACGCGCAGTTTTCCGGCTGTCAACGCTCAATAGGAAATCAGTGCAGATAACTTAACCAGGACTTACGCAGCTACACCACATATCGTGGCAAAGGTGCGTTACGCTACTGGACTGACACAGCTAAAATTATGGAATAGATTTGACCATTGAATCGGGCGCAAGCGCAAGTCTTTGCGCCCCTACAATTCTAATCCACCAAATAAGGTGTGCCACGCCAATAGAGTCTTTACATAAGTCATATTAATGACAAATAATCTGTATTAAAGTTATCCACACCTAAACCAATTGAGCGATCGCGCTGATCGTGTGCGTTGGTGGCATCAGCGTTACTCTATATCTACTCGTCCGTAAAAATCCTTAAAAATTTCTTTACTTCTTCTAGTACAGGATGTTCTAAATCCCAAATATCAACTTTTTCTTTCATGATATAGTCAAAGTTTTTCATGCTACATTTTCTTTCCGCTTGTTTTTTCTCTTTTTTTGAACAAGTATCAAATCTAATGTAGAGACTAACCCAAAACTTGTCAAACTCTTTGCCAGTGATTGATTTGCCTTGATTTTCTAAACAATCCCGCCAACTGACTAAGCAATCAGCAAACGTAGAATTCTGAGACTTAATAGTTTTTAGGACAGTTTCTAATTCACCTTTCCCATCTACATTGGTAAAATAGCAGGATAACTTGATTACCTCTCCAGTAGCCGTACTAATTTCTATGAATTTTCCTATTTGTGATAAATTGGCACTATTTGTGAAAACTTGATTAATACATTCGTTCACCCATTGAATTCGCTCATCTACAGAAAAATTATCGATATCTATGACAATACCAACCTTTTGTATATCTCTTTTCTGAATATCGGCTGCTAAAGCGTTGAGAGCATTGATCAGTTTAGATTTGTCCAATCCTCCCAAGCATTCATAGTCATTGATGCAAATGGGAGGCTCTATGGAAATATCATAATTTAAGTTATCTATTAAGGCTTCCATGAACAACTTATCATTTTTGCTCTCAACGATAAGTAAGTTACTCACCCCTCACTCCTTTGCCATGTTCTATAGCATATTTTAGTGTTTCTAGATCACGATTAATTCCTATAATTGAATTACTGCGAGGCTTTCTGGCAATTTCAAAATAGGCACCGATATCTGGATATTTACTAACTCCTGTCTCTGTAAAAGCTTTAATCATCTCTAAACTATGGGTTGTGGCAAAAATTTGTATATCTAATTCTGAAGCAAGTTGAAATAAGTGTTCCCAAAATTTTTCCTGTTTAGTATAGTGAATACCATTTTCTATTTCATCGATTAACAAAAACTTATAGTTGTTATTGATGAGCTTGAGCATGATCGCTGCTACGCGATTAATCGCATCTCCAAACAAAGAAAGTGGCAACCGTCCTTTCCGTTCTTTCCTAACTAAGTAGAGTGTCGGTTCTCCAATAGAAAAACTTTCTACTTTTTCAATCGAAGGATCTAATATTTGAAAGGCTTTGAGGACTTCCTCATCTTTATCATTTAAACGAGCTTTGTCATACTCTTCAGTTAAGTCTTTATTTGACAGTCTTCCAAAAGATGGAATGATAGGCAGATTATTATAATCGGGTACATCACGGCACAACATTCCATCTGAAGTTGCTATAACAGTATACTTAGATTTCTCTTGATTATCTTGGATGAATCGAACTTGCAAAACTGACGACGGGGGTTCATTTTTAGATATCAGAGTCATCAACTTTCTAGCTTCTTTCTCATCTTCCAAGATTTCTATAGAATTACAAACCAGGATTTCAACAATGGTGCTGACATTCTGGATACTTGTTCCAGTTATTTTGATCGTTGTTCGCTTATCTTGATTCAAAAAAAAACTATCCCAGGCTCGCTCTGGCATAGCTTTCTCGACGTCTGATGCTTCTTGCCTTATCCTCTTCAGTTCTATAATAGTTCTCGATTTAGGACAATTATTTAATAACACGGCTTCCAGCAAAGCCGTTTTACCAGCATTGTTTTGACCCCCAATTAAATTAACTCTCTTAAATCCAGAAATTT
Source organism: Coleofasciculus chthonoplastes PCC 7420 (assembly GCF_000155555.1). GTDB lineage: Bacteria > Cyanobacteriota > Cyanobacteriia > Cyanobacteriales > Coleofasciculaceae > Coleofasciculus > Coleofasciculus chthonoplastes_A. The sequence continues at coordinate 4,513 of NZ_DS989889.1, read as the reverse complement.
TTGTTGCTTCAAAGCATCTAAAATTAGTAATCTCAATGTTTTTTAACATCAGTCAGTAATCCACCTTTGGACGTTTGGATAGTTTGGATGAGTTCATTGGAGATGATCAGCCTCATGGTTATCTTAACTGATTTGTGCTTCTAGATTTAGGATAAGCGATCGCGCTATTGGTGGGTATATAAACTTATATCGAATGGTACGCTCCTCGTATTCTGGTGGGTTGAGCGAAGCCGAAACCCACCCTACGGTATATTAAGGTATTAAGGGTTTCGGTCCTACCAAAATACACGCTTTTCAGTGTTCTGGGTGGATGGGTAGATCACCATCTGAGGACGCCCACCGAATCCACTTCATCTCATTGAGGCTCAACGCGCAGTTTTCCGGCTGTCAACGCATCTAAGGGGGCTTGAAATAAATACCCTTGAGCATAGTCACAATCCAGCAGCCGCAGTTGGGTTAATTGCTCTTTTGTTTCTACGCCTTCGGCAATAACCTTCATTCCCAGGCTATCTGCCAACATGATAATTGTGCGGACAATTTGCAGGGGTAATCCTTTGGTGCGATTGATCATGCCTGCTTCACAATGCCCTTGAACATCGATGCTAATATTACTAATCAAAGACTGATCAATCTTAATCGTATCAATCGGAAATCGATGCAAATAACTTAACGACGAATAACCTGTACCAAAATCATCAATACATAACCCAATTTGGCGATCGCGTAATTCTTTGAGCCGTTCTTCCGCTATCTCTGGGTCTGCCAGTAAGCAGCTTTCAGTAATTTCTAACTTCAAATGACTCGGATGCAGATGGGTCTCGTGCAGAATTTTGTCCAGGTGTTCTAGGAGTTCCGGTTGTAAAAACTGTTTGCTGGAAAGATTGACATAAATCGTCAACTGATGAGCCAGTTCTTGATTAAGTTCACTCTCCTGAACCGTATCATGCCAAAGTTCTAACTGACGACAGGCTTGGCGCAACATCCACCACCCCATGGGAATAATTAATCCCGTTTCCTCTGCCATGGGGATAAACTCACCGGGATACACTAATCCTCGGCTGGGATGATGCCAACGCAATAGTGCCTCAAACCCAGCAATCTGATGGGTTGAGAGAGAGACTATCGGCTGATAGTAAATCTCAAATTCCTGGTTTTCCACCGCCCGCCGCAATTCGGTTTCCAACTGCAAGACGCTGAGGGCATTTTGGTGCATCGTCAGGTCAAATATCTCATAGCGGGAGCGTCCTAATGCTTTTGCCCGGTAGAGGGCGGTATCGGCATCCCGTAACAAATCTTCAGGACAATCATAGTTGGTGATATCCCCCTCCTTTCGGATCTCTCGACTTAAAACAATCCCGACACTCGCCCCGGTAAAGACTTCATGTCCATCTAAATTAAATGGAGCGGCTAATTCTTGCTGAATTCGTTCCGCTACGCGGGTTGCGTGGTGAATATCTTCAATATCCTCCAGCAGGATAGTAAACTCATCCCCACCCAATCGCGCCACTGTATCCTCTGTCCGCAAACAGGATTCTAAGCGACGGGCAATGCCAATCAGCAGTTGATCCCCAACTAAATGCCCTAAACTATCATTGACCACTTTAAACCGATCTAAATCCAAAAAGAGTAGGGCAAAGCGATAGGTGGGATGGCGTTTGGCTCGCTCTACAGTATGACTTAAGCGATCCATAAATAACGCCCGATTGGGCAATCCGGTCAATGTATCGTAAAATGCCCGGGTTTGCAGTTGGTCTTTTGCCAATTTGTGTTCGGTGATATCTTCGACTGTGCCTTCGTAATACAGCAATTCTCCGGTCATCATATCCCGAACAGCACGGGCATTTTCGGCAATCCAAATCACGCTGCCATCTTTGCGATAGACTTGGGACTCAAAATCAGCTACCGCATCATTTTCTTGCAATAGCCGACTAAACTCAGCCCGTCGCTGGGGATCAACATAAAGCTGATGTTCGATATCTGTCAGTCGCACCATCAATTCATCGGGAGAGGAATAGCCGTATAAACGGGCAAGGGCAGGATTGGCGCTAATATAATGCCCATCAGCCGTGGATTGGAAAATCCCTTCCAAGGCATTCTCAAAAATACTGCGATATTTGGCTTCTGCCTGTTTTAATGCCTGTTCTGCCTGTTTACGTTCCGTAATATCCCGTGCTACCCAAACCACAGAATCTTCTAAGGTGGGGGAAATCGTCGCCGCAAACCAAACCTCGCGATCGCGCACTGTTAAGCTATACTCAATATTCAAACGCGAAGATGTGGCGATCGCTTCCTGGATATAGGTCAAGAACTGATCGGCTTGAGTAGGGGCAAAGAATTGATGCAGGGTTTTGCCCACGAACTCATTGGCATTTTCAGGTAATAGCCTCGGATCAGGATTCGTCGGGGCAATTTTCAGGAAACATCCCTGGCTATCCAAGACAAAGATAGAATCCGTCATCGCCGCAAATAATGCCCGCAACTCCGCCTCAGAGGAACGCAACGCCACTTCCGCCTGTTTGCGCTCAATCGCTACCCCTAATTGGGCGGCTACGGTAGAAATCAAGTTTACCAAACGCCGATCCGTTTGCCGCGATTCAAACCGGAAAAACGTTAATACTGCCAAAACCTGATCATGAGCGATAATCGGCACCGCAAAGCCCGCTTTCAAACCACAAGCTTTTGCCATAGAGGAGCGCACGAAGGAGGAATGAGGCGCACGGGAAACATCGGGAATCCATTCTGGGCGACGGGATGCCCAAACTCGTCCGGGTAGTCCACAGCCTAAAGCAAAGTAAAGGCGGGACTGTAATGGCTAAAGTCTTGCCGGGTGGACGCCTCAGACGCTAAGACAGGGGGATAGGGAGACGCCGCGCCTTTATTGGTGTGACCTAAACTGTGATCATTTCCGTTTACCGTTCCACCTTGCTGCTTACCTTCTGCTTTCCAAGGCTGTTCCTCTCCTCTGCGCCAAATTGTGGAACATTCTAAAACTTTCCCATCAGCACGTTTGACCCAAGCTTCGCCCAAATCCCAATGGGTGGCTTGTCCCACTTTGCTCAAGGTGACATACAAGGCTGACTGAAAATCTGGGGCTTCACCAATCGCCTGGGTCATGGTTTGCAAGAGTTCTAGGGCGTCTGTTGCCCATTTCCGTTCGGTGATCTCGGTAATAAAGCCCTCTAAAGCCTGTAATTCTCCATGGCGAGAAAAAATGCCGCACCCTTGTTCCCACACCCATTTCTGAATCCCTGTGGCTGTAGTAATCCGATATTCGAGTTGATAGGGTCGTTTTTCAGTAACGGCGGCTTGCACATCCTGCTTCACCCGTTTTCGGTCTTCTGGATGAATCACGTCACTGAACACTAATGCCCGATTTTCCACCAAATCACGGGGATTGTAGTGTAGCAGATTAAAACAGCCCTCACTGACAAACTCCATTGTCCATTGACTATCCGCCCGACACCGATACGCCATCCCGGGCAGATTGCCCATCAGTGTGGCTAGGGTGCGCTGACTTTCTTGCCAAGCCCCTTCAGCTTGCTTGTAATTGCTGATATCAAAGGCGCTTAAGAGGATGGCAGGTTTTCCTTGAAACTCAATAATCCGGGTACTCGTATCCAGCCAGCGCCTATCACCGGTTTTGGTTAGGATTTCCACTTCATAGCGACGTTTTGCTCCCGTCTGCGCCTTTTCACTTAGGGATTGTTTAGGCATGAAGGCGTGGCTACTCGGATGCAGCAAGTCCCATAAATCCATGGTTAATAATTCCGATTGGCTGTATCCTGTAATTTCGCAGACTATGGAATTAACATAGACTAACTGATTGCCTTTGTAGATTAGGACAGCGGCAGGAATGGTTTCGGCTAAGGTACAAAATTTGACCTCCTGTTCACACACGGCATTAGCAATTAACGGGCGGCGTGTTGGTTGGGGTGATGGGGCTGTTTCCTGAGGTGATGGGGGTAAGGGTTCGTGGTGATGCGAGTCGTCCGTAATCGGCTGGAAAATGGCAAGAAAGGCGGATTCCCGCTTAACGGTTAACCGTTGCAGAGAAACTAGGCTCCAAATCGGCTTGCCATAGTGACTCGGCATTTTGACCACGTAATCCCGCAAATAGCCTTGACTAAGTAAAACCTGTAATATTCTCTGTCGTTGGGCGGGATCGTGATAGAAGGATAGAGTTTGGCGATCGCAAACGGGTTGATTGACTCTGGAACGCTTCTGTTGGCTGGGATCAAAGGTCGAGCCGTAATGATCGTTAGCATACAGAATAACACCATCGCTTAAGCGGGCAATAACCAAGGGTAGGGGAATGGATTGCACTAGCGTTTGCCACAATAGGGTGTCACTGTCTCCTCTCCAGCTCGATTGTGGATGCGTCGGGATACTGAGAAGTTCCAGTACGGTTGTCTTTAGTTCGGGTTGTGTATCTTTTTCCAATAAATGGCTGTAGTTTACTTCTAAATGTTTCACGGCTGCATAAAACTCCAATGTATTGTGCGGGGAAATTCCC
>NZ_DS989888.1 GCF_000155555.1 Coleofasciculus chthonoplastes PCC 7420 | reverse complement strand
TACTACAGGGCGGCTAGAACTGAAAAAGTTCTGCACTCATTGCAATAAGCATACGGTGCATAAAGAAATTAAATAGCCATGTAACAATGGCAATGCATCCTAAACTGAAATTGATGACCACAAACCCCTAAGAACTGTCCATGACCTACTTTCGCAAACGTCTTTCTCCAATCAAGCCGGGAGAACCCATTGACTACAAGGATGTGGAATTACTCCGCAAATTCATTACCGAACGCGGTAAAATTCTGCCACGTCGGATTACAGGTCTAACGTCTCAACAACAACGGGCATTGACCCGCTCGATTAAACGCGCTCGCCTTTTAGCATTATTGCCTTTCGTCAACAAAGAGGGATGATGCAGCTCAACACAAGCTCAGGGTGAGGAGTGGTGAGATAATCGATATCTGACTAAACGGTGGTGTCAAATGATTGAATCCTTTGATACCCCGTCTAATGATTTTGGTATCATCCCATCACCCGTTAGACTAGATTTAGAGTGTGATAACTCTGGCGAGGAACACCACATCCAATTTGGATGCAATGCCACTTTATATGGGCATTACTGGCGATTTATCCCACGCTGAATACAAAGTTGCAGCGTGGGGAACCTATCGCCGGATTAGTGAAAAACTAAAGATAAACGACCGGGATTAGCAAAGCTGGTGGAAAAAGGAACACTTATCGAATTTCGTGTGCAAGGCGATCGTCATCTAGCGATTGTAGACCGTCCAGATGGCAAAACACGCTGGACGGTTATCGACGAACAGGGTCAATCTCACACGCTTCATCCCCGGCAAGTTACCTACGAAGTCCAGGATGGTAAATTTGACGTCTCAGAAATTCCCGACTTTCTCAGCCAAATCGAACCCTATCTCGATCCATCCAGCCTCGAAGTGGCATGGGAATTGCTGGTGGAAGAGGGAAAAGCGGTAACCTGTGCGGAAATGGCACAGCTTTTATTTTCTGACCAAAACCCATCCCTATGTTATGCGGCTCACTGCTTGCTATCAGACGACAAACTCTACTTTAAACAAAAAGCCGATAGCTATGAACCGCGTCCAGCTACGAAAGTGGCTGAAATTAAACATCAGCAACTAGCCGCAGAATCGAAGCAGCGAGAGCAAGAAGAATTTTTAACCCGCACTCAGCAGAAACTCAATGGCGAAGCGGTAGAGTGGCAAGAGAGCGATCGCACTCGCTTTGAACTCCTAGAACGGTTTGTCCTTTATCCGGAAAATACCTCTCGTGCAGCCCAAGATATACTAGCTACCCTGGATCGCCCGCAAACTCCCCAAGCAGCGTTCGATCTGTTAATAGACTTAGGCTTATGGACTCCTCACGAGAATCTGTTTTTGCGGCGCTCATCTTACCCTGTTCACTTTCGTCGTGAGGTGCTTGACTTGGTGCAACACTACCTGGATTCTCCACCTCCCGACCCTGATCAAGACCGCTTAGACTTAACTCATTTGAAGGTATACACCGTTGATGACGAGAGTACCTCAGAAATCGACGATGGGTTGAGTTTAGAACAACTCGATGATGGAAAAGAGCGTCTGTGGATTCATATTGCTGATCCAACCCGCTTAGTCAGACCCGACGATGAACTTGATCGGGAAGCCCGACGGCGCAGTACAACACTCTATTTGCCGACGGGGATGATTTCCATGTTTCCCGCTGAACTGGCAACGGGTCCGATGAGTTTGGTGGAGGGTCAAGTTTGCCCAACACTAAGTTTCGGGGTAATCCTCGATGAAGATGGCAGTGTTCAAGAGTACAAAATTCACCCTAGTCTGATTAAACCCACCTATCGCCTCACCTACGAAGATGTGGATGAAATGTTGGAACTGGGGGTGAAGGCAGAACCGGAAATAGCCGCGATCGCGAAATGGGCAAAGCGTCGTCAAGAATGGCGGTCAAGTCAGGGTGCGATTAGTATCCACATGCCAGAGGCGGTGATTAAAGTCCGGGATCAAGATGAGATCATTATTCAGGTTTTAGAGGATTCCCAAGCGCGGCTAATGGTCGCAGAAATGATGATTCTAGCTGGGGAAGTCGCTGGACGTTACGGTCAAAGCCATCAAATTCCCCTCCCTTTTCGCGGACAACCTCAGCCGGAACTGCCCTCTGATGAAGAACTGCTGGTATTGCCCCCAGGTCCAGTGCGCTTCTGTGCCATGCGGCGCTGTATGCCTCGCAGTGAAATGAGTATCACTCCCCTGCGTCATGCAGGTTTGGGTTTGGAAACTTATACCCAAGTCACTTCTCCTATCCGTCGTTATACAGATTTGCTGAATCATTTTCAGCTAAAAGCTCACTTGCGCGGTGATCCCTTACCTTTTTCAGCGGAATACCTGCAAGAAACCATGCAGGGCGTGACTACAGCCGCATCAGAAGCCGCAATGGTGGAACGCCAAACCAATCGCTATTGGGGATTGGAATATTTACGGCGTCACCCGGATCAAGTGTGGCAAGCGTTAATGCTGCGTTGGTTACGTGAACACGATAACTTGGGTTTGATTCTGTTGGAAGATTTAGGGTTAGAGTTAGTCATGCGGTTTAAGCGATCCGTTAGACTAGGCGATCGCTTAGATGTTCAGGTGACTCATGCCGATCCACGTCAAGATGTGATTCAGTTTCGAGAACTGATGGATCAGGCGGTTGAACCTGCTGCTACCTAGAAGTTAGGGAGTTATCAGTTATCAGTAGCAGCGGGAGATGAGGGAGATGGGAAAGTTTCGGTGAAATGTCTGTTGTAGGGGCGGGTTTTACCATTAACGGGAAGCTTTTTACCCAGATATCTTTAAACCCGCCCCTCTAGAGTGCAAGTCATCTTCAACCAAGGACAAATGACAAATGACAAATGACGAATGACAAATGACGACTGGCTAGAAATTGGTAGAATTGTAGCTCCTCAAGGATTAAAAGGAGAACTGCGCGTCTATCCCAATTCAGATTTTCCCGAACGCTTCGAGAAATCGGGACAACGTTGGTTAAAGCAATCCGTTGATAGCCAACCGCAACCTGTGGAATTATTAGGAGGGCGTTACGTTCCAGGTAAAGGAATCTATGTCGTGAAACTGGCTGGGGTAGAAAACCGGGAACAAGCCGAAGCCTTAAGGGATGCAACGCTATTGGTTCCAGAGAGCGATCGCCCGGAATTGGGGGAGAATGAATATCATGTCCTAGATGTGCTAGATTTAGAAGTTTTTAACCAGTTAACTGGGGAAGCTGTCGGTATCGTGGTAAATGTGATTCCGGCGGGAAATATGCTTTTAGAAGTTAAACTCCACCATCAACCTGAACCAACCCCAGCTAAACCGGAAGCGCCCCTCCCGAACAGAATTAGTAAGCAACGGAAAGCTAGGAAAAAACCATCCAAACCCGTAACGGTTTTGATTCCTTTTGTTGATGAAATTGTCCCAGTAGTAGACCTTGAAAATGGTCGGATTGAGATTACACCGCCTCAGGGTTTGCTATAGCTTAATTTAGGTAATTATAAGATTTTGTAAATTTGTCCCGGTGTTTTATGAAGCTTTGATAAAGTTTTACGAATACTCAACGCTTGTTTGCCCTTAACAGGTAAATCCCGATTTCTTTTGTAAATAAATATAACAATCTTTCGCATTTTGCATAAAATTGGTGGGTTGATCGAGAGTAATAAGTAGAACTGAATTTTGCAAGTTGATACCTTCAGGTACTTTCTGAGCCATATTTTTTCAGTTCCTTCATAACTATCAAGGTGTAATTTAACCATGATGACTGCTCACAAAATCCGTCAAACGCTTCTCACTCTAACCAGTTTTGCGACCTTAGGATTTGCCGTATCCCTACCCGCCCAAGCCATAGAATTTCGGTCGATTGATGGGTCAAACAACAACCTAGATAATCCCACCTGGGGTGAAGCCGAAATTGAACTAATTCGCCTCCTCGAACCCGATTACAGTGATGAGATTTCCGCGCCTGCGGGGATGAATCGCCCCAACCCTCGCGCTATTAGTAACGCGATCGCATCTCAATCCGAATCACTCCCCAATCCCTTCCACGCCAGCGATTGGCTATGGCAATGGGGACAATTCGTGGATCATGACATCGACTTGACTGATCCGCCTGAAGGTGCAGAACCTTTACCCATCATCGTTCCAGAGAATGATTTAACCTTTACCCCTGGCTCAGAGATTCCCTTTAACAGAAATGTCGCCGCACCAGGAACGGGTACAGATAGTAATAATCCCCGCCAACAGGTAAACGCGATTACAGCGTATATTGATGGGTCAAATGTCTATGGTTCTGATATAGAACGAGCGAATTTTTTACGCACAGGAGACAGCGGAAAACTCAAAACCAGTGCGGGTAATTTGTTAATATTCAATACTGCAAATCTGCCGAATGCCAATCCCTTTGGTGTTGATGCTGAAGATCTATTTATCGCCGGGGATGTGCGGTCAAATGAACAGATTGGCTTAACAGCCGTTCACACACTTTTTGTCCGGGAACACAATCGGTTAGCCGATGAAATTGCCGCTGATCCAACAACGTCTCAAAAAGCCGCTGATGCGGGACTTTCTGTAGATGACTATATCTATCAAACCACCCGCCGGATTGTCAGCGCCCAAATTCAGGCAATTACCTATAATGAGTTTCTGCCTTTACTCTTGGGTGAAGGAGCAATTGATCCCTATAGTGGCTACGATGAAACGGTAAACCCCAGTATCAGCAACGAATTTTCCACCGCCGCCTACCGAGTGGGTCACACGATGTTACCCTCAGAATTGCAACGGATCAACAATGATGGTACATCAGCGGGAAGTATTTCATTGAGAGATAGTTTTTTTAAACCTCAAGAAATTACCGATAACGGGATTGATTCCTTGCTGTTGGGATTAGCCTCTCAGAAAGCGCAAACCATCGATGCATTCATCGTCGATGATGTTCGCAATTTCCTCTTCCCGGCTGGGAACGGGGGACTGGATTTAGCCGCTGTAAATATTCAACGGGGACGCGATCACGGACTTCCCAGTTATAATGAAGCGCGTCAGGCGTTGGGGTTAGGCGGATACACGAGTTTCGATCAAATTACATCCGACGCCGAAATTGCCCAGCGCTTCCGAGATATTTACGGCACAACCGATGGTCAAGATAATATTGATTTAGTCGATTTGTGGATCGGGGGAATTGCTGAAGATGCCTATAACGGCGGAATGGTTGGCGAATTGTTCAATGTGATTATCTCCGATCAATTCCAGCGTTTACAGGATGGCGATCGCTTCTTTTATCTGGCTGATCAGGATCTCCTGAATTTAGTCCCGGATATTGGCGATACGAGGCTTTCGGATATTATTGTTCGCAATACGGATATTACGACAATTCAGGATAATGCCTTTATCGTCGCCAAAGATGTACCCGAACCTTCCGCACTATTCGGATTGTTTTTAATTGGGGTTTTTGGCGGAACGTTGGGACAATTACGTCAGCGCCAATCCACCAACAAAGGACATTCCCAATCAATATAGCGGTTCATCCTGTAGGGGCGCACAGACGTGCGCCCTGATCAAGGTATCGCATCAGACCAGAAATTGCTGTAACAGGCGTCAACTCAACCTACGACCTATCTATTCAGTAATCCGAATTATTTATTGCCAGTCAATTGTAGGGGCGGGTTTAGGGAATCAATTCTGCTATTCCCCAATCAATGAACAACAAAACCCGCCCGGGTCGCTTATGTTACAGTTTTTCAGTGCTGCTAATATCTTAAGATGAAAACATTAACCAATAAAACCTTTATTAAGCTGTCACGCATTTAAATTGGGAATGGGTAGCGAGCAAGATGCTCGCACTACTGTTCCCTGTCGGTTCTGGCGGTTCGGGAGCAAAAAAATAAGTGTCGGACTTAAGCACACAGGTCATTTAGGGTAGGGGCACGATAATATCGTGTCCCTACAGGTGGCTTGAAGAGTTTCCCAACACCTAACACCCGACACCCTACCCCCTATTTACTTTTTAGCTATCTTACCCGCCCCTTGAGCTTATCGAGTCTATCATTGGCATCTTTTGACAGCTTGAGACAATAGCCAGTCGATGCTAGACCCCCAGTCGCGGTGATGGTTCCCTCATTCGCTTTGCCCAGAAGGACAAGACCAACTCCTGCAAAACTGATTAGAATGCAAGTTGTAGTTGTCATAAGAGCCAGGTTAAAACTCTGACGGGCTTGGCGTAATCGTTCTTGGGCAATAATCAGTTCGATGGTGGAGTCAGAGTTAGGGGTTAGGTTGTCATTCATCGGTTTCGTTGTGCCTAAACTTCATAGTTCTAATATGGCTCTAAATCCCTGAAACCCAGACTACACAATGATTTAATTGCCAATCACTTGTGATTTCTCTATGATTGTCCTATGCCCTAGTTGTGATGGAGTAAGCGATCGCTTCTTGAGTTTCCCCAGATTATGACGGATAATAGCCGCTCCAAAAAGAGGAAGATAACTATTCGCGCATCTCCACAAGGGGTAGAGAAGGCAGAGAAAGCTTTGATCCGTCTAGGCTTTGAGACAAAAACAAATTTTGCTAAATCTCGGCTTTTATCACGAAGTACAGTTACAAAATTTTTTAATTTTCAACCTATTCAGGTTGATACCTTTAAGAAAATATGTGATGAATTGGAATTGAATTGGCGAGAAACGGCGGAGATTTCCGGAGATGAAACGCCTGTTCGTCTAGAGAAGTCTGATTGCAGTCGTTCGGAGTCGAATGAGGGGAGTGAGGGGGATGAATCGATGCAAATGCTTAGGCGTCAAGTAACCGTTCTAGACAAAGACAGTCAAGAAACTAAGGTAGTTATTACCTTAGAAGGGGATATAAATTCAGCCCCTAATCTTAAACTTCTAGAATCAGCTCTCAAAACCTATTCGGGACATACTATTAAAATACTTGACATTCAAGCAGGCAGTATCAAATTAATCGTCGAGGGTTCTCAAGAGGATATCGAAAAACTTTTGTCAAATTTTCAATCAGGAGAAATCAAGGAATTAAATGGTTTTCCGGTTGAGGATATTCAGGTTTTGAGTGAAAGCTCAGAGGATGAAGAAAACGATAAGTGGCGTTTAGTAGAAGATATTGTCAGGCAAGAGGTTAAGAATCGAAAACTGAGTGATGCTGACTTAAGCGATGCCGACCTGAGTGGTGCCAATCTGGGTGGAGCCGACCTGAGTGATGCCAACCTGAGCGATGCCGACCTGAGTGGTGCTGACCTGAGTGGTGCTGACCTGATTTTTGCCAACCTGAGTGGTGCTGACCTGATTCGTGCCAACCTGATTCGTGCCAACCTGAGTGGTGCTGACCTGATTTCTGCCAACCTGAGTGGTGCTGACCTGATTTCTGCCAACCTGAGTGGTGCTGACCTGAGCGGTGCTGACCTGAGAGATGCCAACCTAAGTAGTGCCGATCTGATTTTAGCCAACCTGAGCGATGCCAACCTAAGTAGTGCTGACCTGAGCGGTGCCGATCTGATTTTAGCCAACCTGAGCGATGCCAACCTAAGTAGTGCCAACTGGAGTGGTGCCAACCTGATTTCTGCCGACCTGAGTGATGCTGACCTGAGAGAAGCTAACCTGAGTGGTGCTGACCTGAGAGAAGCTAACCTGAGTGGTGCTGACCTGAGAGAAGCTAACCTGAGTGGTGCTGACCTGAGAGAAGCTAACCTGAGTGGTGCCAACGTGAAGCAGGCTAAGTTTGGAAAAAACTCAGGGCTTACTGAAGAAATGAAACTTGACTTGGAACGACGCGGAGCTATCTTTGAGGACTCTCCAGGCGATCGCTCTAGGGTTTTGAGCCTTCGCTGACTTAAGAGTTTTTCAGTAACTTTAGCATTTTGAATTAATGACATTAACCCATAAAACCTTTATTATTACCGGAGCCTCGGCTGGAATTGGACAAGCATTAGCGATTAAACTCGCCAAACAAGGAAGCAATGTAGTCCTAGCCGCACGAAATCAGGCGGCGCTGATGAAAACGGCTGATGATTGCTTAAAAGCTGGGGGTCAAGCGATCGCGGTTCCGACGGATGTCACAAACCCAGAAGCCTGTCAAAACCTGATCGAACAGGCGGTGAGTCGAGAGGCGTGCGATACGTTCTCAACGAACAGGCTCCGCCAACGCGGGATTGGTGAATAATGCGGGAATCTCCATGTATGCACCGGACACAGCTAAAATTGTGGGATAAATTTGGTTCGTAGTAGGGGCTTTAGCCCTCTCCAGCTAAGCGTTATAGCACTAAAGTGCTTACTACAAGCCCCTCCCTCAGCTTCTCCTCAGTAATTACCTTCTCTGGCGCGATTTCGTTGCGCTCGACAATCCCGATCAATATTATCAACCTCTTCTTGCGCTTTACACTGTTCGTAGACAATTTGACCCGTCGAATAATTGGGAAGTTGTTTCCGTTTTTCTAATGCTTTTTCAAAGTAGTCTAGAGCAGCTTCCGGTTGATCTTGATGCACTAATATTTGGGCTTTCAGGTATAAGACTTCGGGATTATCCGGCGTCATTGCCAAAGCGCGTTCGACATAATCCATCGCCTGATTATATTTTTTCAAATCTCGGTAGGCTACAGCTATCCCCCGATACGCCAGATACTTGGGATAACCATGAGTTTCTAACTTGTTAATGGCATCAGCCGGGTCAGCAAAGGGAACATTAACGGCTAACATCAAATCCATGTGACCCGTGAGTAAGTTTAACTCTGGATCAGTGCCATCAATATCTTTGGCGGCGTCTATATATTGAAAGACTTTCTGTAGTTTACTCAGCGCTCTAACCGGACCTTCTTTCTCAAAGTTATAGGTTCCTTCTAAAAAGTGACCAACAGCCGTGTACAGATTACCGCGTAGTGGATCAGACGTGATCAGTTGTTCAGCCGTGGTTCGAGTTTTTGTGGCGTAAGTATTCAGGGCTTCTAACTCTCGCTCAGTGTAGGCGATCGCAGCTAGCATGGCATAGATTAACGGATCAGTTCCTTCACTGGCTTCAGCTTGCTGGAGGTAGTCCTTGGCGGTTTTATAATCTCCTTGTTTAAAAATCGATTCAAATGCGGCTTCTGTCTTATCGCCAATATTGCGGGGATTACTGGGACGAAAGGGATCACCCGCTAAACTGGGAGTCACCCAAAAACTGACAACCATAATCGCTGCACCAGCTAAGGCGTTTACAGTTCGTCGGGGGGTTGGCAACCAATGATTCATCGTCTTAACTACAACTAATGTCTGTTAACGTTCGACGTTGGCGGGAATTGGAGGTTCCGTCCGCAATTCTGGGACAATCGATGCCACAATGAAGAAGATCCGAACATCTTCTGGCTCAACAGATTTGGATGCTTTATCTCAAAAATATAACCTATCACCCCCCCGCTACCCACACCGCTATCTTAAAAGGTTTGACTCTAACCCTAGCACCGCAACAACTCGGACTGATCATCGGTCGCAGTGGATCGGGTAAAACGACCTTATTGGAGATTCTGGCAGGTTTAGCCCAAGCCACATCGGGTGATATATTCTGGGGTGAACAAGGATTAACTCCTGATCACTTACAACAACTCGCCGGATTGGTGTTTCAGTTTCCCGAACGGCATTTTTGTGGGAGTACGGTACTAGAGGAATTGCGGATGGGACACCCAGAACTGGGTGCAGAACGGGTTCAGGAAGCCTTAACTGAAGTGGGATTGGGTGATATTTCGCTATATACCTCTCCTCATGCGCTCAGTGGCGGTCAACAAAGGCGTTTAGCCTTAGCGGTGCAGTTGATTCGTCAACCAACGGTATTGATGTTAGATGAACCCACGGCGGGACTGGATTGGTCAATGCGCCGCCAGTTAGCGAATTTGCTCTTAAAACTCAAGTCCCATTGGACATTACTGGTGGTGACTCATGATGCAGGGGAGTTGTTGCAAATTGCTGACTCCTGTTGGACAATCCAACAGGGTGAACTGAACGCGGTTGACCCGGCGAGTCTGGGACAAAAGGCGGCGGTTACGAGTCATTAGAGAAGCAATAGGCAATAGGCAATAGGCAATAGGCAATAGGGAACAGGGAACAGGGAATAGAAAACAGTCGGATGAACGATCAACAATTGCTTCCGGAAATGGTTGAGGTTTGGCAAGAAACCTTAAATTGGCAACCTACCGAGAGTCAACACCAGCAGTTTCAGCGTCTGTATGCTGGAATTTTGGCAGGGAATCGCCAGTTGAATTTAACCCGCATCACCCAACCGGATGAGTTTTGGGAGAAGCATTTATGGGATTCACTGCGAGGTGTGGCTTCGCTGTTGTCAGGGGAGGAGAAACCGCTCAATATTATTGATATTGGTACGGGTGCAGGATTTCCCGGATTGCCTGTGGCGATCGCGCTTCCCTCAAGTTCGGTAACATTACTCGATTCGACGCGCAAGAAAATTACCTTTCTCGATTCCCTGATTCCCCAGTTAGCTATCCCTAATGCTACAACTGTACTGGGTCGGGCGGAAAAAGTTGGACAACAGCGTCAGCATCACCAACGGTATGACATCGCCCTGGTTCGGGCTGTGGGTTCGGCATCGGCTTGTGCGGACTATGCGTTACCCTTCGTGAAGTCAGGGGGTTTAGGGATTTTATATCGAGGACATTGGAGTGAAGATCAAACCGATGAGTTGAAGGGGAAGGTTGAATCATTAGGGGGCGCGATCGCATCGGTTGAATCCTTTACCACACCCATATCCCATAGCATCCGCCACTGTTTGTACTTACGAGTTCCAATACGGCTCGGATAACTCCTCAAGTCCTCATTTAATTTCTTCTCTCCCAGCTTCACCGCATTGACAAAGCGGCTAAAATCATTCACATCTGGTAAAAGACCCCAAACTTTCTGATATACTAGCTTGCCTGCGGCAACTCGTGTTAGGTTAACAATAGTGTAAATATTCTGTAATAATTAGAGTTACGAGCCAAAGCATTAGCTTCAAACCTGATATGACGACCCGGAGTTCACAAAGGGGTCGTAGCTAAACCGTGTAAATGGTCAAAAGAGTTTGATTTTACTACATCAGTCTGTGCTGTTGAGGTTGGTCAGGATCAGTGGAAAATTATCTGGACGTAGAAATCGTTCAATCCTTTCCTCTATCCTGTTTCAATCCAATTGCTGGTGTATGCTCATGGATTTAAATTTCAATCACATCTGGAGGTATCCTTCATGTCCGTTCGTCTTTACGTTGGCAACCTGCCAAAAGAACCCGTTGATCGCGATGAACTGCAAGCCATTTTTGCCGAAGCTAGTCCATCGGTTTCCACCAAAGTGATTAAAGATCGCAAAACGGGGAAATGTCGCGGATTTGGTTTTGTCACCGTTCCCAATGATGAGTTGGCTGAGCAAATTATTGAGAAATTCAACGGTCATGTCTTTAAAGACA
>NZ_DS989887.1 GCF_000155555.1 Coleofasciculus chthonoplastes PCC 7420 | reverse complement strand
CTGTATCTGTCTCTGTAATAAAATTTAACTTAATTTTTCTAAAGCTGCAACATTTCTTTAGATTCATTAGCTACGCAATATGATATTTAGATGATTGATGCTGCTTATGTAGAGACGTGCCATGGCACGTCTAGGATCAGGGGAAGACAAGTGAAGGGTTAATCGTAAGCCCCGACACCCGCCCGGAGTTCAAACTCCGGGCTAAAAGCTTAAGTCCATTAAAATGGACTAAAACTAGAGATGCATTCGTTTTTAGACCATTTGCGCTGTTGGTTCCTTGGGTTTAAACCCAAGGCGGTTGGTGAAACTGGTGCAAGATGTAAGTTCAAATCGGTTCAAAAAACGAGCGATCGCGCACAACTGTGATCATGAAAATCCCTTTCATTCTCCCATTCAAAACAGAAAACGTCGGTCGAGGCGGGTTGAGTTCCATCGGGGTAGGAAAAGACACGATAAGTGTCAAACCCGCCCCTACATTTCTGAAAACGCTTGTCTTGGGGATTTCTCTCCTGATCACTCAAGGGTTTACCCACGCCACCCATGCGGCGAACCCCGAACACTTAGAACAACTCAAAACAACCAATACTTGTCCTCAATGTGACTTAACCGATGCTGATTTAACCAATGCCAATCTTCAGCAGGCAGAGTTGAGCGGTGCTAACTTAAAAGGAGCAATCCTAACGGGGGCTAACTTAAACCAAGCCAATCTCAGCCAAGCCGAATTGAACGGTGCTAAACTGGCTGGGGCAACCTTGGCAAGGGCGAATTTGAGAGAAGCAAAACTGGGGTTAAGAGAACTCGATGCGGATAACCCCTTACCCTCTCAGGTTGAACCTGATAATCTCTACAATACCCTATCTTGGCTGGGCTATTTTCCCGCCTTTATTGCCAATTGGTATGCAGCCGTAGTCACCGATTTGCGCGATACTAACCTCCAGGGGGCTGACTTGTATCGGGCTAATTTGGATGGGGCGCTACTGAGTCGTGCTAATCTCCAAGATGCTCAACTTGACTACGCCAACTTAGTCCGCACTTACTTAAGAGAAGCCACACTCACCAACGCCAACTTAGTCAGTGCTGATTTACGCAATGCTAATTTAACCGACGCCCAACTGGAAGTCGCTGATATTCGTTCAGCGGATTTGCGCGGCGCTAAACTGAATAATGCCAACCTGGATACCGTGAATGCGGATAGCGCCAACTTAAGCGGTGCTAATTTAAGTCAAGCCTATATCACTAATGCGGACTTCAATGGCGCGATTTTGGTGAGGACAACACTGCGAGAGGCGGTGCTGAATGGGAGCAATTTTCAGATCGCGGATTTGACTCAGGCGAACTTACAAGGGGCGCAGTTAAAAGGGATAGGCTTCAATAGGGCTAATTTAACCAAGGCGAATCTGGAGGGGGCAGACTTGACTAATGCTAAACTCGCGATCGCAGACCTAACCAATGCCCAATTGACGGGGGCGATTCTCCACTCCGCTTACCTACACAGCGCGACACTGGCGAATGCCAATTTAAGTGGTGTGGATTTGCAGGGGGCGCAACTGCGAGAGGCGAATTTAAGTAATGTTACATTGGTGGGTGCAACCTTAGAAGATGCCAATCTGATTCGTTCCACCTTAACTGGAGCTAATTTAACCTATACCAATTTAACCCGATGCGATTTACGCGGGGCTAACTTAACCGGGGCAGATTTGAGTTACGCCAACTTGACGCAAGCTAATTTTTCCCAGGCGGTGTTGATGGATGCAAGCTTCCAGGGAGCGAACCTCAGCGACGCCAACTTCAAAAGCGCGATCGGATTTAACCGTTATGCTGTACCTAGACAGTAATCAATCAGCATTTAATATATATATGTAGTGGCGTGGCACAGCTAAAATAGGGCTTTGTTTGTAGTAAGCACTTTAGTGCTATAACGTCTAGCTGGAGAGGGCTAAAGCCCTGACTACGAACCCAGGATATGTTATTTTGTGAAGAAAGTATTTGAATGAGCGAAAAGCACTTTTAGAATATTAATGTGGATAGGAGCAGATTATATGCCAGTAAGATACTTACCCTATCAACGATAACTTTAAAAAATGTTATGCTCCTGAGCGAATCGCCTTTACATCTGGTATACTCTCACTCAAATCGTGTCTAGCGGTCTACCAAACCCATGTTATTTAATAGCTTTGCTTTCTTAGTCTTCTTTTTAATCACGTTCTCGATTTACTACTTACCCGCCTGCAAGAATCTACAAATCCCCATTTTAATTGTAGCCAGTTTGATATTTTACAGTTGGGATAATCCCATGTTGGTTATCTTACTGATTATATCAATGTTACTGAATGGGTTTACAAGTTTTCGAGTTGCCCATGCGGCTGACCGGAAAGGTGAACTGTTTTGGGCATTTACAGGTGTTACGATTAACTTGGCCATATTGGGGTTATTTAAGTATGGGTCTTTATTAACCCATTTATTCGTTGATAACTTAACCAGCGTCAACCCCGGAGAAGGGGCTATTGCTTTACTGTTACATTTGCCGCTACCGATTGGGATTTCATTTTATACCTTTCAAGGAATTAGTTTAGTTGTCGATGTTTTTAGAAATAGAGATAAAGACAACTCTTATGTAGGAGACAGTTTAGTCCGTCATTTAGTTAATACTTCATTTTTTATCGCATTATTCCCACAAATTATTGCTGGTCCTATTGTCAAAGCCAATACGTTTTTTCCCCAGATAGAGACGAAGTATTTTAAGTATATTAAGTGGGATCTTGTTTTCCGTTCCTTGACCATTGGTTATTTCTTGAAAATGGTCGTAGCGGATAACTTAAAAGATTATACCTATTGGATCGCCTGTCCGTACTGCCAAGGACAAGCCACTGCAACCAATTTAGTCTTGCTCTTTGGCTACTCAATGCAAATCTTTGCCGACTTTGCTGGATACTCGATCATTGCCATCGGTTTGGGGGCAGCGTTAGGATACCGTTTTCCAGAGAATTTTAACTTTCCTTACATTTCGCGATCGATTGCTGAATTCTGGCGACGTTGGCATATTTCCTTGTCAAGTTGGTTACGCGATTATTTATATTTTCCTTTAGGCGGGAATCGGAAGGGAAAAGTTAGAACCTATATTAACTTGATGATTGTTATGACACTCGGAGGGCTGTGGCATGGCGCCGCTTGGAGTTATGCCGTTTGGGGGATGTTTCATGGGTTTGGCTTGGCACTAGAACGATTTTTGGGTTTAGCTAGCAAGAATGTAGAAGAACAAGTAAAGCAATTACCACTCTGGCAACAGTTTATCTTGGATTCCATTCGAGTGATGGCTGTATTTTGGTTTGTATCCCTAGGCTGGCTTTTGTTTAAACTGCCTGAGTTTGGAGAAGCGTTACAGTTTATGGGGGCGCTGTTCAAGAATGTAGGTAAACCTCCAGATTTAAGGTTTGTGGCTCCGATTTTAATTTTCTCGTTACCCGTGGTGATTTACCACATACCCCATTTTCCCACATTTGAACATTTAAGCAACCGTTATCTTGATCCCTCAAAAAATAAAGTCGCCAAAGGGCTTCAAAACATTGCTCTAGCGATAATGTTATTTTTTATCCTGTTAAACAGTGGCAGTTCTAATGAATTCATCTACTTCCAATTCTAGTTGGCGCTTCATGGTGCGTCCGCTATTAATCTTAATTTTCTTACTGAGCTTATATCATACGTTAACGGTTGGTAAAGTGTTACCCTCTAGTGAAGGCATTAGTATCGAGGAAACGAACTACGTTAAGGTAGAAAAATATGTCTATCACGATAGTAAAATTGATGTATTACTAGTGGGAAGTTCGCGCACCGCTAAGCTTAATCCTCAGTACATTAGTGATGATGCACAAAATCTAGGAATGCGAGGTTTTTCTTCTACTCTGGGCTTAGAGCTAGTCAAAAATACAGAATTAAAGCCATCAATAGTACTGGTAGAAATTAATGGCACAATTGGACTAACTGATGAAGAATTAATAAAATCGTTATTTGATCCTTTAACGTATTATACTCGCCTATATTTCCCTATGTTTAGGACTGAGTATAGACCAGTTAGTGTTTTTATCCAAGCTGTCCGAAATTTGTTGGAGAAGCTAAATATAATTACACTGGAAGAAATCGATCAAGCCAGAGTTAATCCAGCATTTAGAGAAAAAAGAATACAAGAAGAGATTAAAGAAAAGAATCAACCTTTATCGCAAAAACGAAAGACAAATCTAAGGCAGGATGCAAAATCTATTAAATCTAAAATAGAAAAAATTGAAAAATCTGGTGTGCGCGTTCTTCTCTATGATGTACCTGGAGATCCGCGTCTTGATAGTACAAGGACATTCAGTCAAGAGCGAGAATTGTTGAGAAAGTTATTCCCCTCAGATAAATTTGAGTGGTTACCAGACCCCCCAACGAGAGAGTGGGTGACTTCTGATGGTATTCATTTAATCAGTACTGATGCTAAAATTTTTGCGGAGTTTATTAGAGATCAACTCAAGATAAACTCAAGCAATTTTTCTGAAAAAGAAGCTATTATAGCAGTAGACACATCAATTAGGAAAAACGAACTACATGGACGGTCTCTACCAAATGATGCGTCCTAACCGCTATGGCGATTGCTATAGTTAAGGCTCGTTATTCAAGTCAATGAAAAAAAATCTGCCTGACATACTCCCGGTTATTTGTCTACTTCCCATAGCTGTTATATCATGTCCTAACGATTGCCCATAATTGCAATGCTGCAATAACAGGGGTTTCAGGCGTTTTTATTAGGGG
The DNA here is from genome assembly GCF_000155555.1 of Coleofasciculus chthonoplastes PCC 7420. Taxonomy (GTDB): domain Bacteria; phylum Cyanobacteriota; class Cyanobacteriia; order Cyanobacteriales; family Coleofasciculaceae; genus Coleofasciculus; species Coleofasciculus chthonoplastes_A. The sequence continues at coordinate 7,477 of NZ_DS989887.1, read as the reverse complement.
TGTTTGACCGGACATGATATTAGTCGTCCAATTGACAAGATTCAAACTCTTAGCAGATAGGAGTTTTAGCCAGTTAAAACTGATGTTTGAGTGCAGGGCTTATTTCCAGAGCCGTTAATGTCGAATCGCCTGTCGGCGATAGGAAGCATAAGACGCCGTTTTCTCCGCTTTAGCACCATTGGCAACAATCCCTAAGATAGACGCTCCGGCAATCTTTAACCCATCGAATGCTTTTGTGATCAGGGAACGGTCTGTTTTCTCAATCGCTACAACCAGTAAAGTACCATCGGCTTGAGCGGCTATAAGGTTACCATCTCCTAATCCGAGCAACGGTGGCGTATCATAAATAACTAGGTCAAACTGAGTTGAAAATTGCTCCATAAGATACTGCATCTTATCAGAGGCAAGCAGCTTGATCGGATCGGATAAGGTCAGACCCGCCGTTAAGACAAAGAAGTTGTCATCCAGGGGGGATTTATGAATCGCCTCATTGATCGCCACGTTTGTGGTAATGATATCGCTAAGTCCCTGGCTATTGGGCAAATCTAATCGTTTGTGAAGCTGAGGAACCCGTAAATCCGTATCTACCAGTAAAACCCGCTGACCGATTGCTGCTGCGGTTTTAGCTAAGTATACAGCAACCGTTGTTTTACCATCACCTGGTATCGCTGAACTAACCGCTAACGAGTGAATCGGCTTTTTAGATTTTAGCAAGCGGATATTCGTGTAGAGTGAACGGAACGCTTCCATGAAGGGAGACGTACTGTATTGATTCGTCTGATTGCCATGACCAGCAAATAAACGACGGTTGTTTCCAGTGGATAAGTCAGCCACTTGGGAAACGACAGTCCGTTGATTTAACTTCTGAGGCAGTTTCTCCAGTTTTTTGGCAATAGGAATCACGCCCAACAGCGGTAGTTTGGTTGCATTCTTGATTTCCTCAGGTGTGTGGAAGACGGTGTGAAGAATCTCGACGATAAAACCGACACCTATACCTAGTAGTGTACTTAAAATTATGGCGATCGCGACTTGACGCTTTGTCTGTTTTGCTTCAGCCGGAATCAGATTTCCGGCTTCATTGCGCGGAATTTTTGGACCTTCAATAAGCTGCCAAGGTACTTCCTGCTGCGCGGTGTCCAATCTCAACGCTTCCCGTTTTTGCAAAAATTCTTTCAAGTTCCCCGTGGCAACATCTAGTTTTTGTTGTAAGTCACTATATCGACGTGCCGCTTCTGGAAAATGTTGAAGTTGTTGATTGACCTGGTTTTCAGCTTGAAGAATGTTTTGGTATTGTTCTTCTAGTCCTTGAATTTGACCAGCTACCTCTTGCAGAATCACTTCGGCTTTTTGACGAGACAAACGATTAAGATTTTGCTCCTGTTCCCGGAGAATCTGCATCGGCTCACTGTCTTCACGGTAAAGGGATGAACCTACGGCAATTTGAGTTTCTATATCTTGAAGTTGACCGATTATTTTGGCATAGCCATCGCCTTCCCGAGTCAGCAGTTGGATACCATTGCTTGCCTGCAATGAATTTTGGAGTGTTGCGTATAAAGCTTTCTGTTCACTCAGTTCAGCTTCAGTCGCTAATCTATTTTTTTGGATGGCTAGAGCATGTTCAGACAGTAGCATTCCGGTTCTTTCTGGATCGATGAAGTTATATTGCTGTCGTAACGTTTGAAGTTGTTTTTGTAAATCATTAACTTGGTTATGCAAATCGGGCAACTGTTTTCCCAAAAAATCAAGTCCCTGGCGGAGACTGGTTTGGCGCTCATTGAGACTGTATTTTAGATAAGCATCGGCAACTTGACTCAGAGCAAATTCAATAGCTTGAGGGTCTTTATCTTTATAGGTGACGTGTAAAATCTTTGTTCCCTGCTGTTTGCCATCTTTTTCGTATTGAACACGGCTAATGCTTAGCTTTTGAATGATGTTATTATAAGTAACGTTGGGATAATTAACCTTAATGTTTTCCAAAATTGGCTCGATTAATTTAGGACTGCGTAAGACTCGAATTTGAGTTTCGTAGTCTAAGGATGATTCATCCATTCTAATTCGTTGAATGCTGTTTTCTCCTTGCGTTTGCGCCATGAGAAATTGTTCAGCTAAACGACCTTGAGCAGTAACCGGTTCAACTAAGAGCCGAAAATAGCCTTCATAGGTCGGGGGAGTACTTTTTGATTTCCAAACAATAAAGCCACCAATTAATGCCGTTAAGATGATTGCCACACCTGCCATGACAGGAGCGCGACGTCGCACCACCGCAAACAGCCATTGCAAATCCAACGTTTGCTCTTGACCCTCGTCGGGTTCAGCTAGAGAGTTCACGGGCAGTGCCTGAGAGGGTTTCCCATTGGGCTGAGATGGCAAGGGTTGGAAATTATAGTCAGTATTCATCAAGAGCACCTCTAGAGTCTTAGGTTAATTTGCCGCTAGAACACAGTCTTAACCTTATAACCCTGTTTTTCCAGGGGTTAAAGCAGCAATTATAACGTTTCCCCATCCCTATTCTATAAATTTACTTTGCTCAAAGCGGGTTAGGCATAAGATGAATGGAGCCAAGGCTGAATGTGCTAGGCTGAGAAAACAGCAGATACCCTACTGAGCGTAGGGGCTGGCTGTGCTGCCTCCCGACAAAAAGCTATTGTAGGATACCTAAAAGTTCAAAAATTCTGAGTATTCCGACAACGGGATTGATTGGTTCCAGGATTGTACCAATCGTGTCGGTCACTCGAACCGTACCAGAGCGGTTAACGACAATGATGTCATTACTCTGGAGGCGGGGATTGCTTTGCTCGTTTATTCCCTGGGCAAAATCAATGGGTATGGTGCGCTTGGAAACGGTGCCATCGGGATTGAGGCGAATCAGTTCTACGGAATGCTTGTGGGCTCGCTTTTGGTCAAATCCACCAGCAGCCAGCAGCGCCTGATTCAAAGGTGTGTTGGGGGGAACTTCTACGACTCCGGGTTCTATTACTTCGCCAACCACACTCACTTGAATTATTTCAGGTGAAAAAGTAGCAGTAGCTAATTCCGTGGCTTCGGCTGGACTGATGTCGGTAGCGGTTGGCACAATAATTGTATCTCTGTCTTGGAGAATAGCATCCTGGGTAAAATCTCCTTGTTGTAGAAGTTGCCACAGATTGACGGGAATCTCATATTCTGCTCCAGCTTTTGTGGTACGGCGGAGCCTGATTTGGCGAATATCTGCTGTTGGTTTAATGCCCCCAGCTAGCTGGATGGCTTGAGTTAAGCTGGGCGAACCACCCGTCCGAAAAGGAGAATCTGTGGTGTTTCCACCAATGACAACATACGTACCCGGTCGAGTTACTTCACCCACGATAGTCACGTTGCGAGGCTCTTCAGGTTTGATCGCGAAGCTACTTGTGGCAATTTGATAGGCTTCTGTAAGATTAATCGTGGTTAATGATGGAACAAATATGGTATCACCATCGCGCAAGGTAAGATTTTGACGTTCATTTCCCGTCTGTACGAGTTCCCACAAATTGATAGTTCTCACAGGTGCTGATTGGCGGTTCGAGCTGGGACGAATCTGGACTCGGCGTATATTGGCGGCTAGAGTGACTCCCCCCGCTTGCTCAAGGGCTTGGGGTAGAGTGGGATATTGCACCCCAGGCTGGTTGCCCACACCACTTTCTAAATCCAGTAAGTAAGAACCTGGGCGATTAACTTCGCCAGCAATCACTACATTTAAAGGACGAGGTGCTGTCAGGGTTACAGTGACAGTGGGGCGTTTAAGAACCTGAGCGTAGCGATTGGATAGGAGCTGGTTTGCTTCTGTTAGGGTTAATCCTTGCAGGGATACGTAACCAATCAGGGGTAAGGTCAGTGCTCCATCCGGGGGGAGTTGGTAATCTCCGCTCAAATCAGGGAGTTTAAAAACCTCAACATAGATGCGATCGCCGCCGCCTAAGGTGTAATCTGATATCGGTGGTGTGAGGCTAATGGTAGTGCCGACAGGCTGATTCTCTGGCAGAATAGGTAATTGAGCTTGGCTTGGCATGGCACTATTAGTTACCATTAAAGCCAATAGGGTCAGACCTGCCACTATCGGAGTTTTTTGGCTCAGCGTTTTTTGTGTATCAGTAGAAGACATATCCCAGGAGTCCACTCTAGATTCAGGAGGACACAGATTCCAATTTTATTTTAACTGAAAATCATCACTGCAATAGATGTTTGGTGATATTTTTATTATATTATCTTAGCTATAATATTTTAGTCAAGTCAGTAATAATTGCATAGGAGAGTATTTTTTTCTTGAGTGTTACACTAATTAATTGAGGTTAACTGTTTTCTTTATCTATTCCAGGCAAACGATGAAAGAAATACTTTTAAATCCTATTTTTCTGATGCCAATATTAATAATTGGCTTGACTTACATAGGAATTTCATACACATTGGTCAGTCGCAACCCAAAACTTGCTTTTAAGGCAGAAAAGGTTTTGATTTTTGTTTTTATCTTAGTGATGGCAGGCTTTAATTGGGGACTATTTGAGCGCCTACACCCTTTAGCCTCTGCCGTACACGGCACAACTCTTGCGGCAAGGATTGGACAACTAGCCATTTACGGTGCTATTTTATTTATATTTTTTCCTCGACTATCTAATACGTTAAAAGACTCATTACAAGTCTTAGTGATAACTCTCATCGAGAATCCGTTTCTCTATTTACTCTTTTTAATGATGAGTTTATCAATGTTTTGGTCAGAGATTCCTATTCTAACGCTCAGACATACGTTGGTACTTCTTGGAATAACAACCGTTGCCGCTTATATTGCTAAACAATATAACTGGGTAGAACTTTGTGGTTTTATTAAATGGGCAACCGCATTACAAGCTATATTATCATTGATAGATCGTGATCCTCAAGGTAAGGGGTGGACAGGTATTTATGGACATGCTAATGGTCATGGCAGTCACATGGGTCTATCTGTGGCTTTGTGGGCGTGGTATGCCGTAAATTATCCCAAACAACGTTGGTTTGCTGTGATTATAGCAGCTATCTCACTCTTACTTGTGGAAAAAACCAACTCTGCGGGAGCCAAGGTGCAAATATTTGTCTACTTTAGCTTTTTAATTTACCTACAAGTTGTTAAAAAGCTGCCTCCAAAGTGGCAATTTGTAGCCGTTGTTCTTTTCATAATTTTATTTAGCATTGCTACTATCTTAATCACAGAAAACCTGGAAACGATTGTTGTTGATGTTCTGGGAAAAGATATGACATTTACAGGTCGTAGACCAATGTGGGAATTGCTCTGGGAGACAAAAATTAAATCCCATTTGTGGTTAGGTTACGGCTATTACAGTTTTTGGCAGCCTTGGCGAGGGATAAGTGACTCAGGTCTCGTGATTATGCCCAACGGGTACAAAGTACCGAATGCTCATAATGGTTTTATGGAAATCATACTAGATATAGGTATGATTGGATTGATTTTCTTTTTGCTGGCTTACTTAAAAACAATAGCTACCGCTATTCGGTATATGAATCAAAGTAACCAACGTGAATCTGTACTGCCTTTCCTGTTTTTGATGTACTTAATTATGCCAGCATTAACCAACAATCGTATCATAGATTTTAGTGATTTTTGGTGTTATTACATTTTTGTAGTCGTCCGCTTAAGTATAGACCTTCACCAAATGAGTGTAAGCCGCAAGGAACAATCTAAAATGCTTGATCAATCGGTGATACCGAAATTGAGAGACTAAACCTGCTGCTCCTACTGTCTACCTCAGACAGGGTTCTTTTATAACTGTCTCTTTCTACAGCAAAATAGGGCATTACTTAATTTTCTTCAAATAAGTTTTCAGTAGAGGCTTAATTTCAATTAAAGCAGGCGCTGGATGTAGAAAAGGCATAAATTGCTTCATAATTCGCATACTTTCCCGAATAAACTTAGCGTTATACATGTAATTTGGTTTCATGGCAGGTTGCTGGGGTAGTCGATCATGATCAATATCAATAAATAAGGCTAACCACTGTCTCGCATTTTCACGATAATCAAATTTTTCTTGGACAAACTTTAGTCCGTTTTCACCAAATTGCTGAGCTATTGAAGGATTATTTAACAGATATAAGATATTTCTAACTAGATCCCGATCATTATGTCCCAGTAATCCGGTTTTTCCATGAATCACAGTGTCAAGGAGTCCACCGTTAGCTCCAGAAACAACAGGAGTTCCACAGGCTTGAAACTCCACAGCCACTGAACAAAATGTTTCTGTAAGCCCTGATGGATTAGCAACACCTACATCAGCCTGTTGCAAAATTCCAATTTTCTCTTCCCCCAGTAACCCCAAAAAATTTACAGAATCGAGTAAGTTGCCATTTTCATCAGATAAAAAGGGGCGTATCCACTTGGCTTCATACGCTTCTTCAGCAACGCCCCATTTGCCTAGTAATTGATTGCGATCATAAAGTTGACCACTTCCGATGACAACTAGCTTAGCATCAGATTTAGCTTGAATAATTTTTTTCCAAACTCTAGCTAGATGATGAAAGCCTTTAGAATAAATAATGTTCCCGACAAATACTACAGTATTTCCGGATTTAACTATATCTGTTTTAGGCTTAAAATATTCAACATTAAATGGATTGAAAATCCGAGTAGATTTTGGAAATACTCTATGATCTCGTAACAAATCAAGCTGTTCATGTCCTACACAAACATGGGCTTTAATTTGAGAACAATCAGCTATTTGATTTAATTTGCTTCGATCCGGTGTATTGTTTGAACGAGCTACGGCTTTTATTTTTAGTTTACGAAGTTGATCATATATTTGATCACCTCCACCAGCCGATTTGAAAATAAAGATATCGCAGCCTTCTTTTTCACTTTTTATGGCTGCATCTACAAGAGATTCCGCATGGCACACACTTAACGATGGTGGAAAAAGTTCTAGGTGATTTGCCAGGAGCAAGATCTCAAGCTGATCGGGATAAAGTTGATTTAAGTAATAGGCTGTAGCCAGTGTAGTAAATTGAGTTCCACCAATGCCGGGATTCCCTTTTTCGGGAATTCTTAAGTCAACCTGAGGATGACCTTTATTTTCAAGATGAAAGCCTACTTTTATTTTCGGTGTCATGATGGGTGGTTTTTCTTGAGCAGTACTATAGCAATCCTAAATAGGATGCAACAAGCGAAATGTTCAAAACTCAGGTATAGCAAGGGTTTCATTTTTGAAAATTACCACAACCTAAATAGGATTGCTATATAATATTCTATTTTTCAAGAAGACACAACACTTATCTTCTATTATTTGTAGTGTTGTTTAGTCAATTCTAAAAGTTATAAGCTCTGTTTGGCAATAAGACTATTAGTTGATTTGATGGATAAAATTTGTAATTTTTTGCTGCAAGTTTGACTTATTTATTTATAAATCTTTACTTTATTTATTTTTTTTTTACATTGCTCGGAGATTCATTCAAAGAATAAACGCCCCTTAGATCCCTGACATAA
>NZ_DS989886.1 GCF_000155555.1 Coleofasciculus chthonoplastes PCC 7420 | reverse complement strand
TTGGCATTTACCGGAACTCATACGTTAGAGGCGAAAGTCATAACCCATGGAGGCTTAACGGAGTGGCATGAAATCGTTAAAAATTATTACAGCATTGGGTGGAACAGGGCTAGTTGTGCTAGGAGTTGGATTGGCATGGATGAATCCGGGTAAGGAGGCTTATGAGGAGTACGCCGTTGAAAAACTCAGCACCTACCTCAAAGATGAAGTTTGCACTCAAACCCCCAAGCAATTAGAGTTTCTCAATCCTGATCCAGAATTCCTCAAACGTCAATGCCAATCCCTCGTGGATACGGGACGCCCCCAAATCCAGCAAATTATTGACCAGCAGACTGAACGACAAAACTGGGTAATTTTCAGCATTTACCGCACCGATATTAATATCAGCCCCCTATTGCCCGCTTATCATTTTGAAACGGTGGGAGTTTTGCAACAATTTTTGACCTATCAGGCGCAACAGCAGTAGGGGTTTGGTCTCCAAACCCCCCCGATCCTCAAACTTTTTCGGTGAATTTTTGCCAAAATACGAAAGGCAAACATGGTAAATCAATATAAATAGGTACAAGCATGGCATCCATTCGTGAGCTGCACCAACAACTTATCGACAAAGAACGCACCAGTGTTGAAATCACGCAAGACGCCCTCGATCGCATTCAGGCGCTAGAACCCAAAATCCATAGCTTTTTGCATATTACAGCCGACTATGCCCTTGAACAGGCGCGTCAAGTGGATGCCAAAATCGCAGCGGGGGAAGAAATCGGCATGTTGGCGGGGATTCCGATTGGCATCAAAGATAATATGTGCACTCAAGGTATTCCCACCACCTGCGCCTCTCGTATCCTGGAAAACTTCGTCCCGCCTTATGAATCCACCGTGACTCAAAAACTTAAGGATGCAGGTGCTGTCATGGTGGGCAAAACTAATTTAGATGAATTTGCCATGGGGAGTTCCTGCGAAACCTCTGCTTATCAACAGACGGCGAATCCATGGGACTTATCCCGCGTTCCTGGGGGTTCCTCTGGGGGTTCGGCTACGGCGGTTGCGGCTAGCGAATGTGTGGTGGCGCTTGGTTCTGATACAGGGGGATCGATTCGTCTACCTGCATCATTCTGCGGGATTGTCGGCATGAAACCCACCTATGGGTTAGTGTCTCGTTATGGTTTAGTCGCCTATGCGTCGTCGTTGGATCAAATTGGTCCGTTTGGACGAAGTGTAGAAGATGCAGCTATTTTACTTAACGCGATCGCAGGCTATGATCCGAATGACTCAACCAGTCTCAAGCTGGAGATTCCCGACTACACCAAATCCCTGCAACCTGATTTAAAATCCAAAGGGCTTAAAATTGGCATTATTAAAGAAACCTTTGGTGAAGGCTTAGATCCCGTCATTGCCCAAACCGTTCAAAACGCCATTGATCAGCTCAAAAGCCTAGGTGCTGAAGTACAAGAAATTTCTTGTCCCCGATTTCGCTATGGGTTGCCCGCCTACTATATTATTGCTCCCAGTGAAGCCTCAGCCAACCTAGCTCGCTACGATGGCGTCAAATATGGGTTTCGCACGCCAGAAGCCGAAAATCTTTTAGAAATGTACAAGAAAACTCGTGCAGCCGGGTTCGGAGCGGAAGTCAAGCGCCGGATTATGTTGGGAACCTATGCTCTATCCGCTGGCTATTATGACGCCTATTACCTCAAAGCGCAAAAAGTTCGTACCCTAATTAAGCAAGACTTCGAGCAAGCCTTTGAAAAGGTGGATGTTTTAGTTTGTCCCACCGCCCCAACTCCTGCATTTAAAGCCGGAGAAAAAATCTCAGATCCGTTAACCATGTACTTATCGGACTTAATGACAATTCCCGTCAACTTGTCAGGATTACCAGGAATGAGTATTCCTTGTGGATTTGATGACCAAGGATTACCCATTGGGATGCAACTAATTGGAAAAGTATTGGGCGAAGAACAGGTATTTCAAGTCGCTTACGCTTACGAACAGTCTACGGATTGGCATCTCAAGCAACCACCGCTTAAATAGAACATGTAGAGACGTGCCATGGCACGTCTGGGTGCAGGGAGGCTACAGGTGCAGGGGGGCTACAGGTGCAAGGAGATATAATTTGTAGGGGCGGGTTTGACCGATAACATTATTGAGAAAACCGATAACTTGACTCAACCCGCCCTGATAGGAAAACACGGTGATTCAAAAATAGCATCAAGTTTGTAGTCGTTTAACGCTTTGATTTGCCCAGGGAGACTATTACGGGAATGAATAATTATAGTTTATTTCTGGGAAAGAGGTTCCTAATTCTAGCGGGAATTGTCGCCATCGTTTATCTGTTAGCCTGTATCTCTATCTGGTTAGGGCAAAATCGGCTAGTTTTTGTTCCCTCTAAGACTATTAAAACCACACCAGAAGACTTGGGCTTAAGTTATCAGGAGGTGTGGATACTTGTGTCTCCTGATCAGCCAGAACGTCTCCATGGGTGGTGGATTCCCGCCACCTCGCCCAAAACCGGGGTACTGCTGTATTTACATGGGAATGGGGAGAATATTGGCGCGAATGTCGAACGGGCAATGGAATTTCACCAATTGGGTTTGGATGTCTTGTTATTTGACTATCGAGGCTATGGTCAAAGTGAGGGCAAGTTTCCCACTGAAACCCAAGTGTACCAAGATGCTCAAGCGGCGTGGGATTATCTGGTGCAGCAACAGGATATTCCGCCCCAGGATATTATCGTCTATGGTCAATCTCTAGGGGGCGCGATCGCGATCGATTTAGCGGTGAAAAATCCCAGCATTCAGGGTTTGATTTTGGAAAGTACATTTACCTCAATGCGGGATATGGTCGATCATCAAGGAATCTATGGGTTATTTCCGGCTGATTTGCTGCTGACGCAAAAGTTTAACTCGAAAAGCAAAGTTCCTGCTCTTAAAATGCCGATTCTTTTAATACACGGCACAGATGACCCCGTTGTACCTGCTTACATGAGCCAAGTTTTATTTGATACTATAACAGGTTCAAAACAACTCTTCCTGGTTCCTGATGCAGATCATGATAATGTGGCTACTGTAGCTGGCAAAGACTATCAGCAAAGGATTCGACATTTTATTCAACTCAATCCTAATTCTGAACCACATATTGAGTAGGGGCGCACAGACGGGCGCCCTAATCTAATAGGAACAAGCTGTTCTATTTCCAAGGAGATCAATTTTCTGACAAAGCTGAATTATCGTCCGCATTACAATCGCAGCTATTTTGCACGAAAACTGGCATATCACGATCGACCAATGGCAGAAATTGGAATTTCCAGTTCACTGATGACCAAGGGCGAACCGGAAATCTGTCCTTCTCCTATCCCCCAACTGTGACTCATTTTCGTAGTTCCCTCGGTAGTCAATTGGAAAGACCCGTTACTGTTTACAAAGAATACCGCGCTGAGGGCAAACTTTCTGGTAATGGGATTTTTGCTCCGGGAATAACTGATAATACTCGGTTCAAACTCATCTTACAGAGTACGGGAAATAGATGTATGAGCACCATTGTAGAGACGCGCCATGGCGCGTCTCTACATAAATGATGTGTCCTAACAGCCATGGCGGTTGCTATAAAGGGGAGGGAACCAAGAGGGAACCGGGATGAAACAAGAAAATCAAATGGCTTTGATTTCCCCAACCCCCCTCATTCGGGAGGACAGAGGATGCTTCGCTTTTGTTGCACGGGGGATTAAGGGGGGTTAAAGGTTAAGCTGACGAGATTTCACCTTAAGTTGACACCAACGCGCGGAGCGTGCGCCCCTACGATTTGGTGGTTCTGAATGAACTACCAAATCCTCCACCCCCAGGCGTCTCAATCACAAACACATCTCCCGCATCCATTTCCACAACCGCTGTATTTCCTAATTCCTCAACCGTTCCATCCTGACGTTCCACATAATTCTTACCCACAGCACCCGCTTCACCCCCCTGTAATCCAAAGGGTGCAACAACTCGATGTCCTGATAATATTGCGGCTGTCATGGGTTGCAAAAACCGCATCCGCCGAATTACACCATTACCCCCACACTGTTTCCCCTTTCCACCACTATTTCCACGAATGCCAAACTGTTCTAATACCACCGGAAACCGCCATTCTAAAACTTCTGGGTCGGTTAAACGAGAATTGGTCATGTGGGTATGTACTGCATCTGCCCCATTAAACTCTATTCCAGCACCAGAACCACCACAAATGGTTTCATAATATTGATAATTTTCATTGCCAAAGGTAAAATTATTCATCGTCCCTTGAGATGCTGCCATTACCCCCAACGCCCCATATAGCGCATCGGTAATCACCTGAGATGTTTCCACATTCCCCGCCACAACCGCCGCCGGATAACGGGGATTTAATAGACAGCCTTCGGGAATAATAATATCTAGGGGTTTAAGACATCCAGCGTTCAATGGAATATCATCATCCACTAATGTACGGAAGACATAGAGAACCGCCGCTTTACACACCGCAGCCGGGGCATTAAAGTTATTGGATAACTGTGCCGATGTCCCGGTAAAATCAATCGTGGCGCGGCGATTTTCTCGGTCAATACGAATGGCAACTTTAATCTGTCCGCCTGTATCTAAGTTATAGGTAAAATTGCCATTTTTCAGCACATCAATCACCCGTCGCACCGACTCTTCGGCATTATTCTGGACGTGTCCCATATAGGCTTGTACGGTATCTAATCCCGACTGTTTCACCATCCGCCGCAACTCTTGCACGCCTTTTTCATTGGCAGCAATTTGGGCTTGTAAGTCGGCGATATTTTGGGTAATATTTCGCACTGGATATGTGCCAGATAGGAGTAATTCGGATAATTCTTTTTCGCGGAAACGTCCGGATTCTACTACCTTAAAATTATCGAGTAATACCCCTTCTTCGTCTACGGTTGTACTATCTGGGGGCATAGAACCGGGGGTAATCCCACCAATGTCCGCATGGTGTCCCCGTGAAGCAACGTAGAATAAGGGTGACGGATTTTTATCCCCCCTTGTCCCCCTTTGAAAGGGGGGTTGATTTTGATTTGTTGTGGGTTGTGTCGAAGATTTACTCGTTTGATCAATCGTATCGGTAATCCCACTTTCGTCCAAAAAAACTGGGGTAATTACCGTGACATCAGGTAAGTGTGTCCCACCGTTATAGGGATTATTAATCGCATAAACATCTCCCGGTTTGAGACTATCGCCATACGCCTCAATTAAACTGCGAACGCTTTCACTCATGGAACCCAAATGTACAGGGATATGAGGGGCATTGGCAACGAGTTGTCCTTGTCCGTCAAAAATAGCACAGGAAAAGTCTAACCGTTCTTTGATATTGACCGAGTAGCTGGTGTTTTGCAGTGTGGTTCCCATTTGTTCGGCAATGGAACGGAATAGATTATTAAAGATTTCCAGAGTAACCGGATCAGGGTGGGAAAGGTTTGTTTGTTGATTGTCGATTGTTGATGGTTGATTGTTGACTTTTGATTGCTGCGTTTTCTTTAAAATTAAATGATTCCGTTCGGTTACTTCGGCTTGCCAACCCGGTTCAATGACATTTGTTCCCGTTGTTTCAATAATTAATGCAGGTGCGGGAATAGAGTCTCCCGGTTGTAACTCGTCTCGCTTAAATACAGGGGTTTCGTGCCATGCATCGGCGGTATACATCTGCACTTTAGCGACAGGTTGCGGCGGTTCTGATCGGTGACGTTGAATCATGGGTTCTTCTGGCACATCCATTGGCTGGATGACTTCCACCGATACCGAGTCCACAATTAGGGCTTTCTCTTCAACAATAAAACCATATCGTTGCCGATGCGCCTCTTCAAATTGCTGCCGCATTTCAGCCACGCTACCGAAATCGATAATTAATGGTGAATCTGTCCCCTGATATTTCAAATGCACTTTGCGGATGACTTGACTATCAATTGACGTGGATTCTCCTATCTGAGTCGTCGCAATTTCTTCTTTGCCACTGGCTATTAAGTCGGTGAATATTTCCTCCAAGGGGGCAATATCTGGTGTCCCTACCGATAGTAATTTCTCCGTTAATTTTGCTTCCACCGAACGTTCCCGCAATGTCCGCACATCTGCCAATCCCATCCCATAAGCCGATAATACCCCCGCATAGGGATGAAGAAATACCTGTTTCATTCCCAACGCATCAGCAATTAAACAGGCATGTTGTCCGCCAGCGCCGCCAAAGCAACACAAGGTATAGTTGGATACATCATAACCTCGTTGTAAGGATATTTTTTTAATCGCATTTGCCATTTTTTCCACAGCAATGGCTAAAAATCCGGCGGCGACGGCTTCTGGTGTGCGCTTATCCCCAATATCTGCCGCCAATTGACTAAATTTCTCTCGCACCACCTGGTCATTTAAGGGTAAATTGCCATCAATTCCAAAGACTTTAGGAAAGAACTCTGGCTGTAATTTCCCCACCATGACATTGCAATCGGTTACTGTTAATGGACCTCCCTTAGAATACGAAGCCGGACCCGGATTTGCCCCCGCCGATTCTGGTCCAACGCGATACCGCGCCCCATCAAATTTCACGATTGAACCGCCACCCGCCGCTACGGTGTGAATAGACATCATGGGGGTGCGTAATCGGACGCCTGCAATCTCGGTTTCAAAGGTACGTTCGTATTCACCGTTGTAATGGGCGACATCGGTAGAGGTTCCGCCCATATCAAAACTAATAATCTGATCAAATCCGGCTAATTGACTGGTTTGTACTGCCCCGACAATACCTCCCGCCGGACCCGATAAAATACTGTCTTTTCCCTGAAATGTGCGGGCGTCTGTGAGTCCACCATTGGATTGCATGAACATTAATCGGATCGATTGTGGATTGTGGATTGTGGATTGTGGATTGTTGATATCTCCCGCTAACTGACTGGAAACTTGGTTAACATACCGCCGCAAAATGGGCGATAAATAGGCATCAACAACGGTAGTGTCACCCCGACTTACTATTTTCATCAATGGTGTGACGTCATGGGAAACTGAAATTTGAGTAAACCCGATCGCACTCGCTAAGTGGGCAAGTTCCTGTTCGTGCCCCGGATAGCGATAGCCATGCATTAAGACGATCGCACAACTGCGAATTCCGTTATCATAAGCGGCTTGTAACGCTTGGCGAGTGGCGTCTATCTGTACCGGAATTAATTCATCCCCGTGGGCGCTGTAACGTTCCTCGACTTCAATCACCCGTTCGTAAAGCATTTCTGGCAAGATAATCTCACGGGCAAATATATCGGGGCGGTTTTGATAGCCGATGCGGAGGGCATCACGGAAGCCTTTGGTGATCATTAAAACAGTGCGATCGCCTTTTCTCTCCAGTAACGCATTTGTGGCTACGGTTGTCCCCATTTTCACGGCGTCAATCTGTTCGGTGGGAATCGCTGCATCGGCGGAAAGTCCCATCAATTCGCGAATTCCCTGCACTGGTGCATCGGTATAGCGATCGGGATTTTCCGAGAGTAACTTGTGAATCACCAATTGTCCATCGGGGCGACGCGCCACAATATCGGTAAATGTGCCGCCGCGATCAATCCAAAATTGCCAGCCGTTATTAGATGTCATGGGTTTATCCTTGATTAGATGTCATCGGTCTATTACTGATGCCCTACTGTATAAGTAGTCGGACATAAATAAACCGAATTATATTAAGGAATGTAAAAAAATCTAAAGGTAGGGTGGTAGGTGGTAGGGTGTGTTAGCGCAGCGTAACGCACCTTAACGCTACTTCTAAAGGTGGCGTGGTGAGGATGTCAATACTGAGTGTATACCAGCACCGCGTCCAAAAATTGGATAATAACGCGGCATCTTGGTCATTGTATTGCTGATTGTGCCGTTTGCGATCGCGTTCAATCGCCAGCCACAATTGTCGCAGTTGTGGGCAGGTGGTGCAGTGTTGAATTTTGCAGGCGATGGCGTTGAACCATTGGCGTAGTCGGCGATAACTGATGAATTGTCCACCTTTGTCGCGGCGATGAACAAAAACAATATATGCCCAGGATTCCACACGCACAATCAGATGTCTGGGGATTTTCAGGAGTCGGGCGATACTGCTAGGGCTGATCCGGAATTTCTGGGCGGGTTGGAGACGGCGAAATAAAGGTGTCATGATGGCTTACCCTGTTGATTGATGGCAGCAATATCCGTGGCGACGCGATGAATTTCGGTCACTTGGGATTTTTTCGGCGAATCTTTGATTAAGATGAGACACTGAGAAGGAAAGACCAGCCAGCCACGCCCTATCTTGACGCAACTGTTTCAATCGTCTGGTCTTTTCTGTTGTCATCACATGTTATCGTGTCACGTTTACATGGCTTTTGTCAAGATGACATGTTGGCGTGACAAAAAGCAACGCTATGACCAAAAAACAGTCAAAAGAAGCTGAATCTCCATTAAAGATACTCAGAGAACGACTCAATTTAACTCAAGAGGAGTTAGCTAGACAGTGTCGCATTCCGTTGCGAACCTATGTGCGCTGGGAGACAGGTGAGGCGACTCCTCGACCGACGATTCCCCAAGTCAAAGCGTTATGTCGGGAGTTGGGCGTCTCGATTGAGGATTTGCCAGATGAATTTGGTCCGATGCAAGTTTCGGCTAAAGACAATCCGCGATCGCAATCTGATGATGTTTGAGAATGAAGCCCTGAAAGCCCTGAACTAAAGTTCGGGCTAAAAGCTTAAACCCGTTAAAACGGGTTCAAAGATTTACCTAGTCCTTGAGAACACGACTATTTGCCTTGAACTTAAACGTATCTAAATGCGCTTAAGCGTGTCAAGCCTTGCTTAAACAGAAGAGGCAACTGTAACGAATCTTGAAATGTTACCATTTAGGCGAAGTGTTCATTAGAAAGCGAACCCAGGAATTAGCCGATAAAGTTCATCAGATGCAAACCAACGGCGAAATTTGAGCTTTAGCGACACAGGGGCGAGAATTTCGGCGGGTATTGCTGTGGAGGATTGAGGATTAACTTAGCACGAGTGCGATCGCAAGTCACGAAAAGACCCCGATTAAACAACCGAAATCACTTTTGCCTCCACCAATTTATGTGAGGTACGTGATCATACACAATAATTGCTTCCATATCTCCTGTACAAGTAAATTAGTACACAATCTCTAGACAGGAGATAATCTATGATAAAAAGGGCTTTTACCTATAGCCAGGTAGGTAAAAAAGGAGTTCGTGTTGCATCGGGTGTTGCAGAGAATCCCTCAGAATTCGTCCGCATACGACAAGGTGAAATTACTCAACGCTGGCAGGATTTTTTAGCTCGACTAGCCGCTCAGGATGATTTTGGTATAGGATTGGCTGAGGTAGGCAAGCGCGAGGTTACAGCAACAGATCTGGCAGCACTTACAGCCTTAACAGGATACGAATACGCAATTGTTATATTAACAGATAACAGAAGAGTTCTGATTAATATGGGTTCTTACAAAGGAGGAGAGCTACCACCTAACACTAAAATATAGCAATCCTAAATAGGATGCAACAAGCGAAAAGCTCGAAAGCCAGGTATAGCAAGGGTTTCATTTTTGAAAATTGCCACAACCTAAATAGGATTGCTATACTACTAATGCACTCACACCCTGATGATCATGGCACTGGAATGGCAAAATTCATCTCTGAGGATGATGTAAACGCTTTAGTGTACTTGAATCAACGTTACAGCTATATGGTCACAGTTGATGGAACAGTCTACCGTTTCACCAGGGATACACCTTCATGTAGTGTGGCAAGAATCGTCAGGGAACTTAAGTACAGTGGATGGGTCAAACCAGAAACTTAAGAGGATGGAACTATGCCATTTTTTATTCAAAATGTAACAAAATGTGCGATCTGCGATCAGGTAATTGATAATCGTTATGATGCAGCACAACTCCCTTATATTCATCCAAAGGTCTCAAGCTCCCTGGCACAGTTAGCAAGAAGGTTTGTACATCGGTCATGTTGGCGAGAATGGAAAGACGCGAACTTATTTTCAACGGCAGCGTTTAATCTAGCCAAAGAGGTAAACTCGCACGAATCCGCTCTCAAAATTGAGTTTGCCAGCGATGGATTGATTGTATTTTGGGTAGCGGCTATGAATAGCTATCGATGGCAAGACTTTAAGTTACTTGTGACGATAGATATTCCTGTATCAGAAGCATTCAGAATGGGAAATCATATTGTTTCGGCGTTTTTGGAAAAAGATTTTCACCGTACATTTCTAATGGGGGATTATATCTGGAAAATCAGACGTGATGATTCGGAAAATATTGAATTTACGATAAAGGAAGGAGAGCAACTTGCCGACAAATTTATCGTTGCCACAGACAGACATAGTTGCTGGGTAAATGCGATGAAAGAAATCATAGCGAAAGGAACTCAGAAGGTAGGCGAAATTCCGACAGTGAGTACATCGGGTTACTAGGACATCGGTCAAGAAACCGGGTTTCTTTGGGTCAAAGGTTGATATTGTATTGTCATTCTCACGAGAAACCCGGTTTCTAGGAATACTTGACCGGGGAAGCGGGGGAAGCTGGGGGAGAAAAAATTTAATTCAAGCTTATCCGAGCAGTAGGGTGGTTCAAGTGAATCTAGCATGGAATATTGTCAGCAAGACTTGGAAAAGGTTATTATAACGACTTAAAAATAGTTTACGCTGAGGGGTGTAACCCCTTTTTTTTATTACTTCGCTCTACCCGGTTTCTACCGATGCAGCGTTTCGTCAGGGCATTGAATATGACTACCACCTTAGCCTATAACTACCAATTTGGCGGATGCCTACCCGCCGATTCCCCCACTTATGTGTGGCGACAGGCAGATGTTGAACTCTACAACGGGTTAAGGGCAGGGGATTTCTGCTATGTCCTCAACTCCCGACAGATGGGGAAATCTAGCTTGCGGGTGCAAACCATGCGCCGCTTACAAGCGGAAGGATTTGCTTGTGCGGCGATTGACCTGACTAAGATTGGTTGCCAAAATCTCACCCCAGAGCAATGGTATGCTGGTTTAGTCCGTCGCTTGGTGATTAGTTTCAATCTGACCCAACAATTTAACTTGCGTCGATGGTGGCGCGATCGCGATTTACTTTCGCCCGTACAACGCTTCAGTGAGTTTATTGAACGCATCCTCCTTCCGGCGATTCCGCAACCGATTGTTATTTTTATTGATGAAATTGATACGGTTCTCAACTTAAACTTTCGCGTCGATGACTTTTTAGCGGTGATTCGCGCCTGTTATGATAGTCGTGCCGATCATCCCGCCTACCAACGCCTCACATTTGCCCTGTTGGGTGTCGCAACTCCCTCGGAGTTAATTCAAGATAAACATAGCACCCCATTTAATATTGGTCGGGCAATTGAACTGACAGGCTTTCAATTAAATGAATGTTTACCCTTAGCCCAGGGATTAGCCACCCACGTTAACTATTCTCCCGCCATTATCCAGGAAATATTAACCTGGACAGGGGGTAAACCCTTTCTCACCCAAAAGCTGTGTCAGATTGTCCTGCATCAAGCCGAACTCTGGTTACCCACGAAGATTCCCCAAGATAAATCCCAAATTAGCGTGTGGATTGAACAGTTGGTGCGATCGCACATCATCGACAACTGGGAAGCTAAGGATGAACCCGAACACCTGAAAACCATTCGCGATCGCCTATTACCCAATCGTGCCAGTACCCGTCAACTTTTAACACTCTACCAGCAAATTCTCGATCAGGGAGAAATTCCTGCCGATAATAGTCGAGAACAACGAGAATTGCGCCTATCGGGATTAGTGGTGAAACAGCCAATCGGACAGAAGTACCCCCAGCCTGTTTTGAGAGTTTATAACCGCATCTACGCCTCTATCTTTAATCGGGATTGGGTAACCAACGCCCTGAATAATCTGCGTCCGTATCACTCGCCGATGATGGCTTGGTTTGCCAGTGAGTGTCAGGATTCGTCTTATTTGTTGAACCGAAATCAATTACAACAAGCCTTAATTTGGGCAAAAGGAAAACGCTTAAATCAAAAGGACTACCAGTTCCTGAATGCGAGTCGTCAGCAGATTATCGCTGGTTCTTATCGAGGAAACCCCAACCCCCAGAAACAATTAGATACAACATCGACAAGAAAACCCTCTCCACAACCTACCCCTCCAGACTTCTTACCAACGTCTCCGCCGCGTTCCTTGAGTGCCGACGAGCAGATATTATATGATCATTTACTCTATTGGGTACAACGAGAATCCCCCCAGCAACTCATCGAACGATTTGATCAACTATTTATTACCGCGAAAAACTACGCCGAACCCGATATTATCGCCGCCTTCCACCGAATTATCCTCGCTAATCCCCGTCATCAAGACTTTACCCATATTCTCAATCGGTGCTGCCATATCTTGATTAATCGATGGCAAATGCAAGGCAACCACGATCAGGCGATCGCGCAATTGGTGGCATTATTTGAAAAACCCTTTCAACCGGGGACAATTAAGGCGACATCGGGACTATCCAAGCGATTGCGACAACTCTTGCAAGTATTTACTCAAAGTGAAGACTTTCAAACCCTAAAACGCTTGGTCAAAGTTGTTGAGCACACCGCCGATGTGGATCGCCAAGACTCCAATCCCGCGTTAGGACAATTGATTTGTCGATACCCTTATTTATACACCCACGCCTTACTAAGTTCAGATAGTTCCTACGAACATCAGCAAACCATCCGCCACATTCAAACTCAACGTCAGTGGCAATTAGAAATGAATCTCTCGCAATATGTCACCTATTTAATCCGGCGAGTGCGACTGGCGTCCAGTAAAACCTCCACCGCAGACACCACTCTGGTTCAACCTGTACCCAATCCGACTCTGTTAAGCGATCGCGAACTCTACTTCGCCCTGAAGCAGTTTATGGGTAAAGTTGAAGGATCTTACACGTACCGAGACTTAGCCCAACGTTTTCTCAAGCAAAGTAATCAAACGCGCTCTTATCGTGCTTTTAAAGCTGATTTATATGAATACTTAATAGCAGCAATTGAACCCACCTATGGTAAACATCAATTCAATCAGCGTTTAGCGCAACATCTCAAAAACACCTTGCCAGATAACGATTCTAAGAAGATAAACGATTTTTTACTGTTGAGAACCTGTAGTCAATTACTGAGTTTCTTAGTCAGCAGTCCTCAGCATCCCAATCACTATGTCTTTATTGACTTAATTTCTAATATGGGGTCAATTCGCACAACGGGATTATTGCTGAAAATAATTCTGCTATGTAGCAAAGTTAAACCGGATTTAGAAAAGCGATTGTCAATTTTGTTCAATCACTACGAATGTCAAACCATTAATAATATTTTTTGGTTGGTTCAATCTCTAGAAAATCTTAATGTTGCCTTTTTCGTCAATTTTGGCAATATGGATCTGTCTCGGATTCAAAAATAATTGTCTTATGTTAGGGAACGGGGAACAGGGAATGTTTTGACCCTTTTATCGCTTCAATCAAGAAAGCCTGGTGCGTGTGTAGGGGCGGGTTTGACTATTATCGTTTCTTTCCTCACCCAGATACGACTAAACCCGCCCCATATCCCTTCCCTTATCCTCAAGTTGCAAGTCAAACTCATAACGAGTATGATTTAGGGGCAAACATAGTAAGAGCAGAGGTGTTACTTGGCACTATGGTAGAAGTTCGAGAAATTCCGCTACAGCAAATCCGCCGTCCCCTTCCCCGCGAAAACGACGCCGAAAAGGTACTGGAATTGATGAAATCCATCCAGGAAGAGGGATTAAAAGAACCCATTGATGTACTCGAAGTTGATGGAGAGTATTATGGTTTCTCTGGGTGTCATCGCTTTGAGGCACATCAGCGCCTAGGTAAAGAAACGATTAAATGCCGGGTTCGCCGCGCCCCTCGTGCTGTCTTGATGCGACATTTAGCCTGAGAAGCCTCATTTTTGTTAGGCGAAAATAGTTCATACTTTAGGACGATTTGTAAGCGATCGCTAATTGTTTAAGATTGATAGTTGGTGTGTGAAAAGAAACTATACCAGCTTTTCTGTTAACGTTATTTTGGAGCAAATTAGGAGACCACTATGCAAACTGCTGATAAATCTGCGCCCGTCAATATTGGTATTTCAGAACAAGACCGCAAAGAGATTGCCGAAGGATTGTCTCGCCTGCTAGCAGACACCTATACTCTTTATCTCAAGACACACTACTTTCACTGGAACGTAACCGGACCAATGTTCCATTCGCTGCATAATATGTTTGAGACAGAGTACACTGAATTAGCGGTAGCGGTGGATGATATTGCTGAACGGATTCGTACCATTGGCTATCCAGCGCCTGGTAGTTATAGCGAATTTGCCGAACTCTCTTCGATTCCAGAAACCCGTGGGGTTCCAGAAGCCACAGAAATGGTACGTTTACTGGTAGAAGCGAATGAAGCGGTGGTGAGAACGGCGCGGGAGGCGTTTCCGGCGGCTGAACGGGCAAATGATGAGTCTTCCGTTGACTTGTTAACTGAACGGATGCGGACTCATGAGAAAACCGCTTGGATGCTGCGGAGTATGCTGAAATAATCGGTAATTATTGGTGGGAAAGGGCGGGTTTTGTTGTTCCGTTATTGGTGGGGAGGGCGGGTTTTGTTGTTCCGTTATTGGTGGGGAGGGCGGGTTTTGTTGTTCCGTTATTGGTGGGGAGGGCGGGTTTTGTTGTTCACTTATCGGTGAGTAGCTGAATTGATTCCCTAAACCCGCCCCTACAATTGTTCCTAAACCCGCCCCTACAATTGACCCTTCCTATTATGTCGGGCTGCAATCTTCTACCTTCTGCCTTTTGATTAACGCCTCAGCAAACGTCGCCGCCGAGTTCGCAAGTAAACTCGCAAGGGAAACTGATAAAACTCCATTAATAGCCAGACAATAACGGCAAAATGTAATAAAAACGTTAATCCTGTCCAAGCCAGGGGTAGCCAAGCCAAGCGACTACCGGGCGTTGGCGGGAAGGTGTAGGCAGCTACGCCAATTAACGTGGTGGGTAGTATCACAAACGCCGCTGCAAAAATCCAAGTCATCCATCCCCATTCAACGCCTTGGAGGTGCGCCCCCACCCAGTTTTTGCCATTCCAACGCCAGGTAAGGGGAGGCTGTCTATCGGTCATTTTCAACAATTGCTGTTCCAAGTCAGCCACGAAAATATGACGACAGGCTTCACAAGCCAACGCATCCATTAATGGCATCCCTTGAATTTGACCCACACGACAGATGGGACAGGGGTAAATCCCTTGATAGTGCAAACGGTTGGTTAAATCGGGTAGGTATTGCATGTCAACAGCAACGTGCTTCTTTGATAATATTAGCGAGGTTGCCAAAAGAAATCTGCGATCGCGCCATTTTCTTCTACCGCTTCTGGTATACCGAACAGTACCGAACGCTGAATTAAGGGACGATAACTCAGGCGACGGGCAACTCGGCTGGGTATACCATAGCCATAGACAATATGACCCCTACCCGCAATCACTACGACTTGATAATCTGGATTAGCGGAGAGAAAATTAGCAATTCCGTCTGCCATGGTTTCATCCCATAACACCTGAACCGTGAAAAATCGCTCAAAGCGATCGCTATTACCATGACCTGCCTGTTGATGCTGATTATAAACCGCTTCAACCATTTGCCGATAGTCAGCATTATCGGTGCGAATTTCGTCCAGAGGGGGAATCTGTTGAAGTTCGTCACTCGTGAGACTTTCTAAGCCATTCCGGGCAACTTTGCGGCTAATTTCCGTGGGGGTATTTAAGGCTAAAACAGGCAGTTGATGGGTTTGAGCGAACTGTAATAGGGGGGCATAATAATCCCAGGGAAATCCCCAGCGTTGTTCATACTCTGTTTGCTCAATTAATTGAGTTTCTGTCAGGTGTCCAGCTAAATATTGATCCAGAATATCCTGATAGGGATGCTGAAACATTTCCATCGCCAGGACAATTTTGGGATTTTCTTGGTAAAGGGCTTGCAGAATGTCGAGTTGGGCTTTATGGTCATCAGGATTACTATGAATTTCCCCTAGATAAACGACATCGGCTTTAACCAATTCCTGAATAATCGTTTCTGGAGATGCTTCAAACTGCATCTCGACAGGTTGACTATTTGCCTGTGTCAGCAGATGAGACATTTGAGCGCCAGCCGGGGGGGTACAGAAGCAAACGATACCCAAAGACCAAGCGCAGAGTTGGGTTCGTAGTAAGGGCTTTAGCCTATATTTGCTGAGATTTCCTGACGTCAAAATAACCTACAATTGATTCCACTTGTTTAGCTGTGCCATGCTTGAAATCTTACAATTTTTATAGTCCCACGTCAATCCGGGGACATCTTTAATCTATCATCTAATTCATCATTGTAGGGGCATGGCACACCTTATTTGATGAATTAGAATTGGTTCGTAGTGAGGGAACCTCAGCCCTCTCCAGCTAAGCTTTATAGCACTAAAGTGCTTACTACAAACAAAACCCTATTTTAGCTGTGCCACGACAGTAGGGGCGCATGGCGTGCGCCCATAAAATCGACAAATCTAATCCACAATTTTAGCTGTGTCACGCCGCCATCGTGCGTTAGGCGCATTGTCAGGTTAACTTGTATTATCCCCCAACATCATTCTGCATGAGTCTCTCAGGTTGAGAGATATATCGCTATGATCATAAATTTATGACATCTATGAAGCGTCGTCAGTTTATCCAATTTACTACCTCGGCTTTAGCAACCATCGGTTTAAACCAACTGGATTTACAGCGCCAATCCTTACGTTATGGCAAAGTCTTAGCCCAAAGCACTCCCCGCAAACTCGCCCTGTTAGTGGGGATTAACCAGTATCCCACCAATAGCGATCGCTTTACCAGCCTCTCTGGATGTGTCAATGATGTCCGCTTACAGGAACAACTCCTAATTCATCGCTTCGGGTTCCAGCCAGATGACATCAAGACAATTACGGATACCGAGGCGACTCGCGATCGCATTTTAACCGCCTTTGAAACCCATTTAATTCAGCAAGCCAAACCCGGAGATGTGGTGGTGTTTCATTTCTCTGGACATGGTTCACAAGTCTTTGATCCCAATCCCATTGATCCGAGTTATCCCCTGAATAGTTCCCTTGTTCCGGCGGATGAACATTGGCAAGCCGAGGACGGTATTGTCAATGAAATTACCGGACATACCCTATTTTTACTCATGTTCGCCCTGAAGCAGAAAACCGACAACGTTACCGTGGTGCTGGATAGTTGTCATTCTGGGGGCGGAACCCGGGGAAATGTGAAAATCCGGGCGATTCCTGGGGGGATGGATTTTCGGATTAGTCCCGAAGAAGTCGAGTATCAACAACAATGGCTAAAACGGCTGAATCTATCCCGTGAGGACTTTATCAAATCCTATCAGCAAGGCGTCGCCACTGGCGCGGTGATTGCCTCAGCCCAACGGGAACAAATCGCGGCGGACTATCCCTTTTCTGGGTTTTATGCCGGAGCCTTTACCTATCTACTCACCCAAACATTATGGCAGAATAACCATGATGTGGAAAGTGCGATCGCGGGGATTGAACGGGATATGCGATTCCTGTCTACCCAAATCCCCTTGGTAGAGGTTCCGCCGAATAGTCGCCATCACCGAGAACCGATTTATTTCACAGAACCCAAAACTCTCCCCGCTGAAGGTGTGGTGACAAGCGTTGAAAATAATCGGGTACAAGTTTGGTTAGGGGGTATTTCCCAAGAGAGTTTAGAAGCGATTTCTGAAGGGTCTATTTTTACCCCCCCATTCCGCAGTCGTGGCGCAACGCCCAAAGTTGAATTAATCTCACGCAACGGGTTAATTGCTGAAGCCCAAGTCGAAGGAAACGTCCAACCGGGAGAATTATTACAGGAATTTGCCCGCACGATTCCCAGGGATTGGAAACTCCATATTGGACTTGATCCGTCGTTAAGTCAGGAGACAGAAACGGCAAAAACTGAACTGGAATCCCTAAAACGGATTCAAGCTATTCTTCCCCAACCGGGAACATTTCCCTATCCGGTGGATGTGCATTATATTCTCAGTCGGATGACTGATGAGTATCAGCAGCAATTGTCATCAGCAACACCGGAAAAAATGCCACCTGTGGATAGTTTAGGCTTATTTTCTCCTACTTTAGACGTGATTCCCGATTCCTTTGGCATATCGGGAGAAACGTTGACACAAGGAATTGAACGGTTACAGGGTAAACTTAAATCCCTATTAGCGGCGCGAATTATGCGAATGACGCTGAATGCTGAATCCTCACGACTGAATTTAGAGGTAACAATGGGTTTAGAAAATCGTCCCGAAATTGTTGCCCAAGCCTTTACACCACGGGGGTGTCGTCAAGATGACAGTCAATGTCCACCGTTAGGGAGTCGAGGGGAATCTGGGCAACTCTTGAGTCATCAATTATCTGTGGGAGATGCGTTTCAGTTTAAAGTTACGAATCGGGAAGAGAAGGATTTACATTTGGGAATTATGCTGGTTGATCCAACCGCTGGAATTACCGTGTTATTTCCCAATGAATTGCAGGAAAACTCACGGCAAGATCCGGATAATGCCACCCGGATTAAACCGAATCAAACCCTGTTAATTCCGAATCCGGATAAAGATGAATTTGTCTTTATTGCAGAAGAGGCGGGGTTGGGTGAAGTCTTAATTGTCGCCAGTGATCAACCCTTTACCAAAGCCTTACTCAAACTGCGTAGCCTTGCCAGAGGGAAAAAGGGGATAATTTCGACGCGGGGAGAAGACTCATTGGAGATAATTAATGATTTAGTTGATGATGTTAGTCGAGGCGCCCAAGTGGGAGTGAGGCGGCGGATTCGCACCTCACAAATGGCAGCGCTTTCGATTACGTTTAACGTGGTTTAACCCCGTAGGGTGCGTTAGGCGCATTAGAGAATTAACGTTTATTATCTCAATCCATAACTGCGCTTAATTCTGTCATAAAGTACAGTAGATCAAAGTCCCCCTTTTTAAGGGGGATTTAGGGGGATCGACAATGTACCGCATAGCAAAGCAAACTGCTGTAAGTACGCCGCAGGGCACCATATTTCGGTTAAGATTTCGGTGGGTTTCGACTTCGCTCAACCCACCCTACTTTTAGATAGATTTAATCCCACTCGCCTTGCAATGTAAACGCCGCCCAATAATAGGGTGATTTCCATTGAGTGTCTCGCTGCATTTGTAACTGAGTTTCCCGCAACGCTTGGGCAGGCTTCAATCCATCATCTAACATTAACTGATAAAATCGGGTCATAAACTCCGCCGTTGCTGCATCATCCACATTCCACAAACTCACCACTAAACGCGGTGCCCCCGCATACATAAACCCTCGCGTCAAACCCACTAATCCTTCGCCTCGAATTTCTTCTCCTAATCCCGTTTGACAGGCACTTAATACCACTAATTCTGCTGGCAGATTTAGGTTAAAGATATCATGGAGGCGTAAGAAGCCATTTTTGGGATTCCCTTGTTTATCCACTAAGGATAACACCACACCCGATAATTCGGGCGCTTCACTATTGAGAATTCCGTGGGTGGCTAAATGAATGATTTGATAATTTTGCAGTTGGGGATTGTCGATAAAATCGCGATTGGCATCAAAGTCAAAGGCGTTAACTTGGGTGGCTGATGCGACTAAATTGAGAATGGCTTCCGCTTCCGTGCGCGTTCCGGGGAGGCGATTTAATTCAATGTCAGATACGCGAACAGAACGGTTGAGGAAGAGTTGGTTTAAATCCAGTTCTGTGCCTCGGTTTGATGAATTTTTGAGGCGGTTATCATTATCCATAAAAACGGGATCAGCCAGAATTGCTAATTGTTGGGGTGCTTCTTGGCGTCCGTTGATTTGGTCACGAATAATCGCTAAAGTGGAACTGGAGGGTAAGTTGACCAGTTCGTATTGATTGATTAGGGGGATAGGAGTATCGGTATCAGCAGTTTCGGGAGTGGCTAAAGCAGCAAAGGGAATGTATTGTAATGCCCCATCCGCGACAACCAGGATGCGTTTTTTCGTGAGTTGTTCAGCCACTTGTCCGAAGAGGAGTTCACTCAGTTGTGCCACGGAATTTACATTATCACGGGGAACAACTTTAGCAATGCCTCTGGGATTGCCAATTTCATAACCGGGAATTTGTAACAGGTTATAGAAGCGGAGGGCGAAGGTTTCGATTTCATCTCTGGGGGGGAGTTGATAACTGGTAAAGCCATCTTTGGTGACTGCCCACAGATAACTATTTTCGTCTCCTAATGAATACTGTAATAACAGAGTATCCTCATCCAGAATCTGTTGTTGAACTTGTTCAAGGGTTAGCGGTTGGGGATATTTCAGCGCAGCGTATTTAGGACTTGTCGCCCGGATTTGGTCTTGCAGTTGTTGATAGGAGGCTAAAAGTTGTTGTCGTTGTTGTTCAATGGCGGTTTGTTGGGCTGGGGTAGAGTCAGGATTACTATATATTTCAATCCGTTGTTTTTCGGTTGCATCGAGTTTGGCGTTTAAGGTTTGTTCTTGTTGAAGTAAGTCAGGATCGACACCTTCTCGAATATTAGCATTGGCTTCGGTGAGTAATTCTAATAGGGTTCTGGCGCGAGAACGTTCACTGGCGTGGAAGGCTAGTTTATCGTAGCCTTGATCCGGGTTTTGTTGATGCAGTTGCATCAGCAGGTCAATGTAGAATTGGTATTCATTTTGTACCGTTGCGAAATAGGTTTGGCGTAATTCAGGACTAACTATTTTAGTCCGCAAATCTTCAATAATCTCAATCGAAGCTTGCATTTGAGTTAACGCTTGTTGGAGATTTCCTCGGCTTCTTTCTACAAAGGCGATATTGGAGAGGGTTGCTGCTTCCCTGGTGCGATCGCCTACAGCCTGGGATAAGGTTAAAGCCTGTTGTAAATACTCTAACGCCTGTTGTTGCTCTCCCAAATCAGAATAGACACTACCAATATTATTCAGATTTATTGCTTCCCCGGCGCGATCGCCCACAGCCTGGGATAAAGGTAAAGCCTGTTGGTAGTACTCTAATGCCTGTTGTTTTTCTCCTAAGTCATCATAGACAGCACCAATATTATTCAGGGTTGCTGCTTCCCCGCCGCGATCGCCTACATCCTGGGATAAAGGTAAAGCTTGTTGATAGTAATCTAACGCCTGTTGTTTCTCTCCTAAACCTGAATAGACACCACCAATATTATTCAGCGTTCTTGCTTCCCCGGCGCGATTGCCCACAGCCCGACTTAAAGGTAAAGCCTGTTGGTAGTACTCTAATGCCTGTTGTTTTTCTCCTAACTCATGATAGACATCGCCAATATTATTCAGGGTTGCTGCTTCTTGGGCGCGATTGCCCACAGCCCGACTTAAAGGTAAAGCCTGTTGGTAGTACTCTAATGCCTGTTGTTTTTCTCCTAATTCAGAATAGACATTGCCAATATTATTCAGGGTTGTTGCTTCCCCGGCGCGATCACCTACAGCTTGGGATAAAGGTAAAGCTTGTTGATAGTACTCTAACGCCTGTTGCTTCTCTCCTAAATCTGAATAAACAAGACCAATATTATTCAGGGTTCTTGCTGCTTGGGCGCGATCGCCTACAGCTTGGGATAAGGGTAAAGCCTGTTGGTAGTACTCTAATGCCTGTTGCTTCTCTCCTAATTCATGATAGACACCACCAATATTATTCAGAGTTTTTGCTTCTGTGGCGCGATCGCCTACAGCTTGGGATAAAGGTAAAGCTTGTTGATAGTAATCTAACGCCTGTTGTTTCTCTCCTAAATCTGAATAGACAAGACCAATATTATTCAGAGTTCTTGCTTCCCCAGCGCGATCGCCCACAGCCTGAAATAAGGGTAAAGCCTGTTGGTAGTACTCTAATGCCCGTTGCTTCTCTCCTAAGTCAGAATAGACAAGACCAATACTAGTCAGGGTTGTTGCTTCAAGGGCGCGATCACTCACAGCCTGAGATAGGGGTAAAGCCTGTTGATAGTACTCTAATGCCTGTTGTTTCTCTCCTAAA
>NZ_DS989885.1 GCF_000155555.1 Coleofasciculus chthonoplastes PCC 7420 | reverse complement strand
ACTCTAAGGCTTGCACAAACAAAGGTTCGGCTTCATCATATCTTCCCTGTGATGAATAGAGTTCTGCCAAATTGTTCAGACTGCTTGCCACATCGGGATGGTCATCACCCAGCAGGCGTTTATATAACTCTAAGGCTTGCAGAAACAAAGGTTCAGCTTTTTCATATCTTCCCTGTGATGAATAGAGTCCTGCCAAATTGTTCAGACTGCTTGCCACATCGGGATGGTCATCACCCAGCAGGCGTTTTCTCAACTCTAAAGCTTGCTGATGCAACAGTTCGGCTTCATCATACCTTTCTTGTGAAGAGTAGAGATTACCCAGATTGTTTAAACTGGTTGCCACGAATGGATGGTCATCTTCCAGCAGGCGTTTTCTCAACTCTAAGGCTTGCAAATACAAAGGTTCAGCTTCATCATATCTTCCTTGAAAATCGTAGAGTAGAGCCAGATTGTTCAGACTGGTTGCCACATCAGGATGGTCATCACCCAGCAGGCGTTTTCTCAACTCTAAGGCTTGCAGAAACAAAGGTTCAGCTTCTGAATACCTTCCCTGTGATCTGTAGAGATTAGCCAGAATATTCAGACTGGCTGCCACATCGGGATGATCATCACCCAGCCAACGTTTATTCAACTCTAAGGCTTGCAAATGCAAAGGTTCAGCTTCTGAATACCTTCCCTGTAATTCGTAGAGTTCTGCCAGATTGCCCAGACTGGTTGCCATGAATGGATGATTATCTCCCAGCAGGCGTCCATATAACTCTAAGGCTTGCAGATACAAGGATTCAGTTTCATCATACCTTCCTTGTAATGAGTAGAGTAGAGCCAGATTGCTCAGACTGGTTGCCACGAATAGATGGTTATCTCCCAGCAGGCGTTTTGTCAACTCTAAGGCTTGCAGATACAAAGGTTCAGCTTCACCATACCTTCCCTGTAATAAGTAAAGTTCTGCCAAATTGTTGAGACTTTTTGCTACATGAGGATGGTCATCTCCTAAACGCTCTCTCGTTGCTGATAAGCACTGCTCAAACCAGGGTAATGCCTGTTTGTAAAGTCCTTGACCTTGATAAAATCGACCTAAGCCAACAAAGGGTTTGGTTAAATCCTCATGACTTAACCAATCCTGCTGATTCGTTGCAGCTTCTGCTAGGTGTGGAATCATTGGGGTAGCGATGACAATATCATCTTTAGTTGGCGTCCAAGGAATCTGCTTTGCCGCCGCAACCATCCCCTGGCAAAACCGTTGTTTAAGTTCATCTGCTTCAGTTAATTCCTTTACCTTCCCTTTTAAGAATTCCCGAATCAGTTGATGCAGTTGATAACTCTCTTTATCTACCCGTTCCAATAAGCTTCGATTCACTAATTCATCATCCCGAATATCCTCCAACTCTTCTACATCTTCGTCTGAACAGCATTGTTCCACCCATTTCCAAGGAATGGGAGCTAGAGCAAATAAACTCAAGAAACAGGCTAACGTCTGAGCATCTTGACTCAGTTCTTGCCAACTTAACTCAAACGCCGCCTCAACCCCTAATTGTGCCGTCATATCTGGGTCAGGATTATTTAAAGAACGATGGGTTAACCTCAAACGCTGGCACATTTTCTCTAAGGACAAATCAGGCTTACGCTGTAAATACCGCCCCACTAATTCCAATCCCAAGGGTAAATAGCCTAAGTCTTGACATAGACGTTTTACCTGTTCCGGTTCCGCCTCAATCCGTTCTTGTCCAATCAATGACACTAACAATTCAATCGCGGCTGCTTCTGTAAGTACATCTAGATGTATTCGTTCAAAAGACGCCCCCAAGTTTTGCCGCCTAGTCGTAATCAACACCTTAAACCGGGATTCCGCAGGGGGAAGATAGGGTTTAATCTGTCGATAATTTCGCACATCATCAAAAATAAATAAGACATCCCCTCTCCGCCAATGTCGCCAACAGTAAGCCACCTGTTCAGTTAGTTCTAACCCATCCGGTAACTGTAAATCTAATTGAGTTCTAGCAAAACTAACAATCTGAGTTCCGACAACAGACTCCCCCGCCAGTATCCAGCACAAGCCACCGGGATAGGTTCCCTGTTTCTGGTGATGTAGGGCATACTGTAAAGCTAGTTCCGTTTTCCCTACACCTCCCATCCCCGCTACTGCACAAATGGCGATGCGTTCAGTTTGCTGTAACTGTTGGTGCAGATTTTCCAGAACCTCCGCGCGTCCCACAAATTCAATCACCCCACTATGCTTTAAATTATGGGGAGAAGCGGCTAACTCAGGTTGAAGCGTCTCTGACTTAGGGATGAGTGGCGTCAAACAACGAGTAAGATTAATCGGTTCCCCAGAATTGCTACAAATCCAACGTTGGGGAAACTCTGAGCTAATTTGATGCAGACGCTCGACTAAAGTGTAATTCGTTACCCAGCGCTCTGACTTCGGTTCCAGCGCCTCTAGTAACGCCGCCGTGAACGCACTATGACTTCCATCAATCCCCTCATACGCTACCTCGAACTCTCGTGATGCGGCAATAAAAGAGCGATCGCGTGCTTTCCCTCCCTCCCCTGGATCAGCCTCAGCAACGTTGAGAACCTCCCCACTGTAACAGCAATCCAGGATCACAATTTGCTGTCGCACCTCACTGGTGAGCAGCAATCGACGTAACCACTGTAGAGACAATCCCCAGTTTTCCCCCTCCGGATTCACATCACTGCTCGCTAAAAACCCTTCTTCTACCCCCAAATCTTGCCGTAGTCCATGCCCAGAAAAGTATAATAGCGCTGTATCTGGGACTGATTTACCCTTAGGCTTAAACAATTGTATAATGGCGTTTCGTAGCTGACTGAGTTTAACATTGGTTTTCTGACCCACCCGAATCCGGTTATTCTGCTTATCCTTTACCCCGGGGAGTCGGGTAACTTTAAACTCACCATACTGTTCGAGTCGTTGAGCTACTGCTTCCGCATCTCCCCCTGGCGCGTTCAGGGGATTAAATCGCTCATACTTATTTATACCAACAACCAAAGCATCCCGACTCATCGCCAAAAATCTTTATCGGTGTTATCCCCTCATCATGGCAAACATTCGGCTATTTGTAGGGTGAGGAGAGCGAAGCGTAACGCACCATTTTAAACCATTTTAATTGGTGCGTTACTCAACCCCTCTCCCCCAGCCCCTCTCCCACGCCGGGGAGAGGGGAGCAAGAGAGTCCGGTTCCCCTTCTCCCACCCCCCTCGTTCCCCCCTACAAGAGGGGGGAGGACAGAGGATGCTTCGCTTTTTTTGCAGGGGGGATGACTAAGGATGCTTCGCTTTTTTTGCACGGGAGAGGGGAGCAAGACAAGGGAGAAGGGGTTAGGGGATGAGGGGGAAAATGTCGCCCTGGAAAGTATGCTAAACAATAACCAATACCACCCCATCAAACGATCATGCCTCAACTCATCCCAATTCAGCTCGACGATCAAACCATCATCTATATTGAAGCCACAGAAGACGTAGACATTCCCGACATCACCACAGAACCCGAAGACGAAGACGAAGAGGAAGACGGAGAGGAGCCCACAGTTCCCAAAACCCTTGAAGTCGCCAAAGCTCAAAAGCAAATGGTGCAGAATTTCCGAGCGATTCAAGGCACAATTCGAGCGTACACAATTTACACCTTAAGCGCCTTTAAAAAAATGGCGATCGCGAATGTCAACAAAGTTACCCTAGAATTTGGTATCGAACTCGGTGGTGAAGCTGGCGTCCCGTATGTCACCAAAGGAACCGCTAAAAGCAACCTCAAGATTACCGTTGAATGTTCATTTCCTGATTCAACTGAATAAAATTACATAATCAAATAAGTGTCAATTACGGATGATGGTTGGAATATAAATACAATCCTATAAATCCGCTTCAATTTAAGCTAGAAACCCCTCACCCCTAGCCCCTCTCCCACTCTGGGGAGAGGGGAGTAAGAGAATCCGGTTCCCCTTCTCCCGTGCAACAAAAGCGAAGCATCCTCTGTCCTCCCCGTGCAAAAAAAGCGAAGCATCCGCTGGCTTCCCCCTTTTTATAGCAACCGCCATAGCGGTTAGGACACATCATTTATGTAGAGACGCGCCATGGCGCGTCTCTACAATGGTGCCGAAAGTCCTAATCGATGTGTCTACTGCTATAAGGGGGACGGGAGGGGGATCTAAAAAGGGGGGAACGAGGGGGAATTTTTGAGCAGTAGATAGACATAGCTGAAAACCTTGCCAGAATTGGTTTTCGACCTTAAGTTGACACCAATGGGGCTGGGGGTGAGGGGTTTCTACTTAATTCCCCCTGACAGTTAAAGCTTGCGAGCAAGAACTTGTTTAGTCACTCGAATCAAATGATAAGCACCTTCCTGATCAATGACCGTATATTCACTAGGTTTGAGCCATTCTTCTTTAAGTCGATTAAATCGCTTCGACTCAATTAAAACCAGAGTGGAAGGTGGATTAGGCTCAATTTTAGCGATGTCCTCAATGTAAGCAATAAACTTATGTTCCTCATCAAAATAATTCACCGATCGCTTGGCATAAAATACCACACTAGGCTTTTCAAATCCCATCATTAGAAACGCTTCTGACGGTTGGTTCACCTCAGCCGCGATCGCGGATAATTCTCGTAGGGGAAGCTGACGTTCCTGATCTAATAGAAAAGTAGCCGGGGAAACCACCAGAATAATAAACGCCACAAACGCCACCAAATTAATCGTTCCTAACCAACGCCACCCTCGACGCCTACATAACGCGATCGCCGCCGCTACCGCCGCCATTCCCCACAGAATACCTCCCCGCAGCGGTAATCCTGACGCTTGCAACGTTTCCGATAAATTCAGCGCCGCCGGATCATAGCCAATGAAATTAGGACTATACCAAATTGCCCAAGCAATGACACCCAGCAGAATCAGATTAAATCCAGCACTCAACCGTAACCCCCATAGACGTTGAGGAGGATAAGTGAGTAAATCACTAGCTAATAATGCCACCAAAATTGCCGCCGCAGGCATTAACGGTAAGACATAACTGGGAAGTTTAGTAACGGCAATTGTAAAGAAGCCAAACACCCCAACAAACCAACACAGGGCAAATAAACCTAACTGACTCGCACGAGGAGACGAACGCCATTTTTTAACCTGCCAAAACCTTAACCGGGCAATTGCCAAAGGCAGATAACAAGACCAAGGGGCAAACCCGACTAACACAACCAGAAAATAGAAATACCAGGGCGCCCAATGGTGATTCACCACCCCGACAAAGCGTTCAACATTGTGATAGCCAAAAAACTTCTCGATATAGTCTTCGCCATTCGCCAAGGTAACTAACACATACCAGGGAATTGCTAGGACACCAATCAGCCCCAATCCCCAAACCAGGCGCATTTCCCGCACCACCTGCCAAAACTTCCCCAGATATAACAAAAATGCGCCAATAATTAATCCAGGGAGGACAAATCCCACCGGTCCTTTGGCAAGAATCGCTAAGGCAATTAAGATATAAAATGCCAAATACCAACCCGACGCAAATCCTAAAATAGGTTTGGGATCACCCATTATTTGTCCACGGTATTGGCTATCTTGCGCCTCCGCTTCCTGTCTCCCGGTTTCCCCTTGCACATAGCCAATAAAAAAGCATAAAAGAGCCGTTCCCATACAGCCAGAGAGTAGCATATCCGACACCCCAGTCCGCGCCCAAACCAAAGTGATCGGATTCAATGCAATTAATGTCGCCCCAATTCCCGCCGATAACCAGCGCTGGCGTTCTAAATTAGGTAGTTTTGGGGTATCTTCAACTTCCATCTGCTGGTGATCAACCAGAGTCCGGGGACGAGAAATCCCAAAATAGCGTAGCGTATAAAAGCCCAATATTGTGAGCGCGATCGCACTCATCGCCGAGGGAAGTCGCACCGCCCATTCATTCACGCCAATCAGGTGATAGCCAATCGCCATTAACCAGTAGACTAAGGGCGGTTTATCAAACCGAGTCTCCCCATTAAAATACGGTGTAATCCAGTCTCCTGTCACCGTCATCTGGCGGGCGGCTTCGGCGAATAACGGTTCAGTTTCATCAACCAAACCCGTACTACCTAAGTGCCATAAAAACGCCACCCAGCAAATCGCCGCTAACCCTAAAACCGAGAACATCCACAAACGAGTTGGATGCTTTTCCCAAACATTCCACCACTTTGTCACGGGTTGAGTGATCCTATCCTTAGATTCAACGTCCACTACTTTTTGACACTCACCGCCCTAAAAGGACGGTGATTCTTTCTTCACAGGGATTCCAACGAATTTACCCAAGGTAACATTAACTGTCAGCGTCTCCAACTTAATTTAGCCGAAAGCGCGATCGCAATATACCCCTTCCCTGACTAAGACAATCCCTTCAAGTTCCTTATCCAACAGTAGAGACGCGCCATGGCGCGTCTCTACTGGTTTCGTAGTAGGCACTTTAGTGCCAGAAAGAAGCGCTCGCATCGCTGACTACAAACTCTAAAGTCAGTGTCATTAACCCTAATACGGTTGCAAAACTAACTCCCATTCGCCCGTCTTTTTATTCCAAACAGGTACAGGCGTCTCTCCAATCACATAAGGTCCCCAATATAAACGAGAACCATCTTGGGCGAATGCCACCACAATATCTCCGTTTCCCAAAATCAGATCATCTTGGGGAAGAGAAAGAATCAGCCCTTGGCTTCCTCCTTCCATCGGGGAAAAATCCCAGTGGGCGGGTTTGGTGTAAGCCTTTGAATCCGTTTGACGCTCTAGCAACGCCACCCGCACCGGATGTTCCGTGGAATTGCTGACTCGCAACCCTCCTTTTTGCGCCGCTAGAGCAACGGGATCAAGGGGGGGAGAGGGTGAAGCCTCTGGGGAGGGTAACGGTGAAGAGAGTGGTGATAATGCTGGTGATAAGGGTTGAGCCGTTTCCACCTCAGCAACCTCTGGTGATTGGCTCACCGAGGGTAATGATGCTGTATCCGAGGATTGGGGTTCTATCCAAACCTTGAACTCAAATAATCCCAGTCCTAGTCCAGCCATACCTAAGAGGAGTACGATGATAAATACTGGATATAGCATATAGTTTAGTCGTTTCATTCGTTTTGAGGGGATTGACTCTGCACCACTGCGTCTGTGGGGGGTGCTAACAAAATGAATTGCCAGCCCCCTACTCTCATTGAAACAAGCTTGACCGAAACCGTGTTATTTTGCACAAAAGGCTAAGTGATTAAGGTCTGTGTGTGGTTGCTTTCTGGTTGATCGATGCAAAATACTCGTCTTAATACTCTCGTCGATGTGATCTTGGCAAGGTTAGCCCAGTGGTTTACCAATCCCTGGCGACGCCTGTCCATAATTTTGCTGGGACTACTGTCAGGCATTTTCCTCGGTAGTGCTATCTCAACGACAGCCGGACAAACGGCTGACTGGGATGTGATTGCGGCTGGGATTTTAATTATTTTCACGGAAACGGTAAGCCGGATTGTTTATGGCAGAAATCGCCAGCGTTTGCCTTCTCTGAGCAGAGCATCCCGATTGTCATGGTTTCTGGAAACAGTGAATGCTCTGAAAATTGGTTTGGTTTATAGCATGTTTTTGGAAGCGTTTAAACTGGGTTCATAGTCATTTGTCTTATGTCATTTGTCTTATGTCATTCGTCATTCGTCAGGTTATAAGGTCAGATATAATTTTTGATTCTGTGTAGGGGCGGGTTTGACTATTATCGTTTCTTACCTCACCCAGATGTCACTAAACCCGCCCAAACTTCCCTATCATTCATAATTCATACTCATGGTTCAAACAATTCAAGCAGAAAACATAACCCTGCGGGAACTAATCACCCTCTATGGACTTCAGCTCGTTGAAGGTGAGCAATTTTTCCGAGAGTGGCAAGATAACCTTCCTGAACTCACCAACCAGGAAAAACAGCTATTGGATCAAATAAAAGCTGGTTATATTAATTTGCGGAATTATCCGCCCTTATTAGAAAATACGGTTAACATCGCTGTTTTGTCGCCTTTACTTTTCGTGGGGCAGTTTTATTTACCTCCTTTTCACATTAAACTAGAAAAATCTGTACAAATTGCTACAGAAGATGGTGGCTCAGTCATTAAAGGACGAATAGACGTTTTGCTTCTGAATGAGCAATTTTGGGTGAGTGTGATTGAATCGAAACAGGTTGCTTATTCCGTAGAAGCTGGACTCGACCAAATTATTGCCTATATGCTAGCAACTCCTCACCCAGAAAAACCTGTTTTCGGGATGATCACCTCCGGCGGTAGCTTTATGTTTATTAAGCTGGTTAAAGGCGAACCCCCGCAGTACGCCACGTCTGATATTTTTGATATTCGCAATCGCGGCAATGAATTATATAATGTTTTGAGTATTTTGAAACGCTTAGGTAAAATGGCACTAATTTAAGGTGGGTTCTGTTGATACGCTATCGGTGAGGGAGGGCGGGTTTTGTTGTTCCGTTATTGGTGACAAGTTAATTGAGTTCCTAAACCCGCCCCTACAATTGTAATTGTGGCTAAACCTGTCCCTACCCTAGGTTCTGTTGATACGCTATCGGTGAGAAAGGGCGGGTTTTGTTGTTCCGTTATCGGTGACAAGTTAATTGAGTTCCTAAACCCGCCCCTACAATTGTAATTGTGGCTAAACCTGTCCCTACCCTAGGTTCTGTTGATACGCTATCGGTGAGAAAGGGCGGGTTTTGTTGTTCCGTTATCGGTGACAAGGTAATTGAGTTCCTAAACCCGCCCCTACAATTGTAATTGTGGCTAAACCTGTCCCTACCCTAGGTTCTGTTGATACGCTATCGGTGAGAAAGGGCGGGTTTTGTTGTTCCGTTATCGGTGACAAGGTAATTGAGTTCCTAAACCCGCCCCTACAATTGTAATTGTGGCTAAACCTGTCCCTACCCTAGGTTTTGTTGATACGCTATCGGTGAGAAAGGGCGGGTTTTGTTGTTCCGTTATCGGTGACAAGGTAATTGAGTTCCTAAACCCGCCCCTACAATTGTAATTGTGGCTAAACCTGTCCCTAGCCTAAGACTTATGACTCATCCCGTTTCTCCGTCTCCCTCCCTCGGTGATATTCTTAACCAATGGATAGCCGGAAAATCACCTAATTCATCGGCTTGGCAAAAATTAGTTACAGCGGAATTAACACCACCGGAACGGGCGAAAGCGTTTGGAATTACGCCAGATAACGTAACGGAAAAATTACGGGCGCGATCGCGTCTTCTTCTCTCTGTCTATAGTGATGTTCTGGCTTTGCATTTCTTTGCCCAGAAAATTCAGAAAAATTCAGAACATTCAGAGTCTATTCAAACGACTATTCTCCTATCTCTGTGGCGATTATGGATTCCGTTGGCAATACAGTTGGCGGATTCTCAAAAAGAGTTAGGGCGTCCACTGATGCAGGGAATATTAGGCGGACAGGGAACCGGAAAAACTACATTGGCGGTTGTATTAAAATTAATTTTAGCCCAGTTAGGATATCGTACTCTTAGCCTTTCCATTGATGACCTTTATAAAACCTATCAAGAACGACAGCGCCTGCGAGAACAAGATCCGCGCCTGATTTGGCGGGGTCCACCGGGAACCCATGATGTGGAGTTGGGAGTGCAGGTATTAGATGAGTTGCGATCGCAGAATTCCTCAGACTCTATTCTTGTCCCCCGCTTTGATAAATCCGCGTGGCAAGGTGCAGGCGATCGCACGGATTTTGAACCTGTACAAAAGGCGGATATTGTGTTATTTGAAGGCTGGTTTGTCGGTGTGCGTCCCGTTGCGGCGACTGTGTTTTCGGGGGCGACTCCAGCACCTATTGAAACAGAGAGCGATCGCGCTTTTGCACGGGATATGAATGAACAACTTAAACAGTATTTACCCTTGTGGGAACGCTTAGATCGTTTAATCGTACTTTATCCCACCGATTATCGCTTGAGTTTGCAGTGGCGGCGTCAAGCAGAGGCGGAGATGATCGCGACGGGTAAATCGGGGATGAGTGATTCAGAAATTAATGAATTTGTCAAGTATTTCTGGAAAGCATTGCATCCCGAATTATTTATTACGCCATTAATTCACAATCCGGATTGGGTGGATTTAGTGATTGAAATTAATTCCGATCATACACCAGCTCGGGTTTATCATCCTGGGGATGACTGACGGATAAGTCCGACTACTTAAGGGAGGGCGGGTTTTGCACAAACGTTACCATCAATAGCCAAAAGCAAATTCCTAAACCCGCCCCTACAAATTCAAAACCAGGCTCTCTCAAAAGTCGGGAAGGGTTTCTCAATCGCCAATCCCCAATCCAATAGCAATACCATTAATTCAAGATAGTAGGATTGAAGAGTTTCGCAGAATCAAGTCAGGATTGCCGATATGGACTTGAAAGTCCTCCTTTTGAAGGGGGATTTAGGGGGATCGACAATGTACCGCATAGCAGAGCAAACTGCTGTATCATACCAAATCCGCCTTTACTACCCCCTTTTGCCATCTGTTTTCTGCCTTTTCGGGATATGATATTATCTGTCTTCACGCTGGACGAATGAACGTACTGTCTGAATCCACTTTTTTGGGGAATCCTCTGGACGATAGTTTAGCTTAAACATAGATACCCATAATGGCAATCCTCCTACCTTAGCACTGATTAACAAGTGCATCGCTAAACATCCAACTAATATCACCCATCCGGTTAAATGCAGATAATACCAGATATGATTTAATTCCCCATTGGGCAACCATTCTTCCTTGACCATACTGCCAGTCACTAAGGAAAAGGTAACCGCTAATAACATCACCGTATTCACAATCCGATGCAGACTATACCAACCGATAGGTTTACCCAGTTGTCTGAGTTTTTGAAACGAATCGGGTTGAACCAGGCGTTTAGAGCCTAAAAGAAAACTGTATAAGGCAAATGCTGGCATTACGCCGAGGAGTAAAGTTTTGCCAAATGTCCCATGAATGCCAATAATACCCGGAATTTGGGGCAGAGAGAGTTGACCAAATCGTCCATCGTAGGTGTCATACACCCAGTAGGATGTGATGATGGCTAAAATGGCAATTAGCCCATTGATACCATGCAACAGTCTCAGAAGTAATGGTTGATAAGGGGTAGCACGAGACATGGTTCACGTTATATCGATCAAAATATAGTATTCTATAGAATAACATTGACTAGGTTTGTAGCTTTTTGCCACGGCGATTAAAATCGCTGCTACACAAACAAAGTCCGCCTACGCGGACTGAATTATAACGGCGGTGACTAACCCGGATGAGGTAGGAGTATGTCACCGTTCTTAGCCATCCCTTCAGCCTCATACGGATGGAAATTGCGTCACATGCGCCACGGCTTGTAGGGTGAGTTGACCTTCTTGCACCTCCAGATAATGCATCTGTAGCGATATCCCTGGCATTTCAAAGTGACTCAAGTGTAAAATTTTACCTGCCTTGGCTACTAAGGCTTGAGTGAGTTCGGGTGAGAGTTCTTTTCCGTGGGCGTATTCAACCTTCTCTAGGACAACACTGCGTCCGTCATCACTTACTCTCGGAGTCGTGGTAAACGAGACTCGTTGCGTTTGATTACTTTGACTCAGCCGCACATCAGCATCAAGACCCACTCGACCTTCGGCTAGGAGGCGGCAATTTACCTGCTTGACGTTGAGCGTTTGTGACTTACCGTCCACCTGAACCTGGAGTGAGCGAAACTGAGTCCCTAACACATCGGAGTTGAAGGCACGGTTGAGGTCAGCTTGAGCAATCACAATCCGTGCTGTTCCTTCCGTCGGTTGGGTCAGTACAATATTACCCGTTAAGGCTTTGAAAGGAGCAACCGCAATGGTTTCTAGCCGGATAACCATCTCTTGTAGACGGATATCGTGTTCCATGATTAACCCCTCACCGTAAATAGTTAGGGATTCTAACTGACCCTTGGCTAGCAGGGAGGGGTCTGTTTTCACTTGCACATTAAGTTTTCTGGCATCATCGAGTTGGCTGGACAGTGCCAGTGTTGCAATTCTGTTTAATGTTTCTTCTCCAAGGCGGTCTAGGGTTAGCACGCGATCGCTCCTTTATATCAGCCGTGTATCCTCTCATTATATTAAGAAACGTTAATTTATGGATCTACTCTGGGTTAGAAACCCAGGCAGAAATAACTAAACCCATTAACACGCTTACGCAAAAGCAGCTACCATAAGCCAAAAAGCCTTCATCCCTCTGCCCTCGGACTTGGAGCCTTCTTGTACTAGCTCACCAGAAAATGCATGGAAAAAGAACAACTACAAAATCTTGACCAGCTTGGGATTCAATTTGTCCGCATTCTCTGGTGCGACAATGCCAATATTATCCGGGGCAAGGCAGTCCACCG
This sequence comes from Coleofasciculus chthonoplastes PCC 7420, assembly GCF_000155555.1. Lineage (GTDB taxonomy): Bacteria > Cyanobacteriota > Cyanobacteriia > Cyanobacteriales > Coleofasciculaceae > Coleofasciculus > Coleofasciculus chthonoplastes_A. Next base: position 11,452 of record NZ_DS989885.1, on the reverse strand, counting down.
GAAAGCCTTATCAGAATACCTCACCCATGGTGTGGGTATTTCTGCGGCTCAACAAGCCATTCCGGTCATGTATGATGCACCTGTGGCTGAGAGTGGATTTGGACCCGTGGGTGAAATTCGTCTCGTGCCAGACTGGAGTACGCTGAACCCTTTACCCTATTGTCCCGGTCATGCCCGGGTCATGGGCGATATGATGCTCAATGGTGTGCCTTGGAGTCTCTGTCCCCGTCATTTTCTCAAACGCATGGTTGCGGATGCCAACCAAGAGGGGTTAGAGGTAATTGCCGCTTTTGAGAATGAGTTCTATCTGTTGCAACGAACGGCTGAGGGCATCGCACCTGCGGATGAAACCGTATTTGCCTCGACGATGGCAATGGATTTGCATCAAGGGATCATTGATCAGATGGCAGAAGCGTTGATTGAGCAGGGAATGCTAGTTGAGCAATATTATCCCGAATCCGGTTCCGGTCAACAGGAAATCTCAATCCTCTATACCAACGCCCTCAGTGCGGCAGATCAACAGATTGCCTACCGGGAAACAATTAAAGCGATCGCACTCCAACATTATCGTATCGCCTCATTCTTACCCAAAATCTTTGCTAATCAAGCGGGTAGCGGTTGTCACCTGCACCTGAGTCTCTGGCGAGAGGGCGAAAATCTTATCCCTCATCCAGACGGGAATGGCGAATTGTCCGATATAGCGCGTCACTTTATCGCCGGAATTCTGCACCACCTACCCGCTTTGATGGCACTGACAACACCCACAACGAATTCGTATCGCCGCCTTTTCCCCCAGTCTTGGAGTGGGGCATTCCGCTGTTGGGGACTGGATAATCGAGAGGCTGCTGTGCGTGTCCCCACGCATCCTGAACCCCCGAGTCCGTCTCATTTTGAATTCAAAACCGTGGATGCTACGGCGAATCCCTATTTAGCATTAGGGGCAACGATCGCAGCGGGACTTGATGGTATCCGCCAAGGTTTAGAATTGGGAATGCCTGTGTCTGTAGATCCCAGTACGATGACGGATGCTGAACGCCAAGGAGCTAATATTGAACGATTGCCGAGTACCTTAACCGAGTCGATAGAACAGCTTAGAAATGACTCGGTACTCCTAGATGCATTGGGTAAGGATTTGGCTCATGTTTATTTGGCAGTTCGACAAGCCGAGTGGGAGGCGATGAGGGATTTCGATTTGGATGCTGAAGTAAAGCTTTTATTAGAGCGATATTGAATTACCTTCTGTAAGGTGGGCATTGCCCACCCTACTGTAACTTCACACAATTTTAATCAAAGCGATAAGCAAAAATACTTATACTAGAAATTAAGATGCCTCCCCTGCTCTAGGAGACAAGGAAGAAACATCAGAGCAATCTCAACAGTTAACCGGAGGTTGGACATGAGTATGAAAGAATTGGTTCACTCTCACCACCATTTAACGCTCAAAGAGATTGAATCGCTGCTTAAACCAGCATTTGATACCTTAATTTTAGTTACTGCCATAGCCTTTACTGTGTGGTTGGCTCTAGGGGTACAAGTTGAACCCAGCTCAGGTGGTAGCAATAGTATGAAAACTGCTACCCAATCCGTTGTTTGAGTCCCGCCATCTAAAGCATTAATTGAGTAGCTCGAACAGATGTACTGCACAATAGCCGTAGAGACGCGCCATGGCACGTCTCTACAAAAGGTATTTGTGTCTATCCAATAGATCAGGATTTATTCAGAAACGCCTGAATTTGACCAATAGCCGCTGCACCAATATTGAATAAAGCCCAACCTGCGGCTAAGAGGATAGGCAACAAGACAATGATTAACCGTAAATCCATAGTTTCACCTACCTCGCTTAATGCTTAAATTTATGTGAAGGATTCTCATATTATAGTATTAACCAAATTATGCCCCCAAAAGTCAATAGGTGACAGGTTTTTTTTCAGACCCTATTCAGGCGCGTGAAATCCCAAGTCTGTGCCTTTTCCGCCATGCACCAGCGCTAACTTCTGGTAACGCTGTGCGTGTTCAATTAGTTCAGCCGCCTCGGTTTCCGAAATATCGCGGACTTTTCGCGCCGGAATGCCAACCACCAGCGATAAAGGGGCAACATCTTTGGTTACCAATGCCCCAGCACCGACAATGCTGCCATGTCCTACCCGCACACCGTCTAAGATAATCGCACCAATCCCAATCAAACATCCCCGTTCAATATGAGCCGAATGGACGACAGCCCGATGTCCAATTGTCACATGGTCTTCCAGAATCGTGGGTTTACCCGGATCTCCATGTAAAATAGCGCCATCCTGAATATTGGTGCATTCACCAATATCAATCCGCTCGACATCACCCCGCACCACAGCACCATACCAGATACTGACTCCTGATGCGATCGCGACATCACCGATAACTACCGCATTGGGCGCAACAAAGGCAGCTTGAGACTGATCAACAGCAGACCAATAGGAAGGAGTTGCAGGAAACTGGGGATAAGAATCGGTCACGATTGCCTATAAAACAGATGAGTGTGTTCGAGGGTATTCTATAATTGATGAAGCCACATATATATTATTTATACAGGTACTAGCGCAATCGCCGAATGAATGACGATACCTTAAACCCTAGATGATTAATCCTAGTTTACAGTACCCCATATTCGGTTCAGAGATTCAATGTCCTCACTGTCGGCAGTCTATTCCGGCATTGACATTGACCGATACCTATTTGTGTCCCCGGCATGGCGCTTTCGAGGCAGATCCCAAAACTGAAGAACTCATCCACTTACAATCAGGGCGTCATTGGCGTCAATGGCAGGGTGAATGGTATCGTCAGCATACCCATCCGGATGGGATTCGCTTTGAAATTCACGAAGCTCTCGATCGCCTGTACACTCAAGGCTATCGGGCAACACGGGTGATTATTGCCAGTCGCTATCGAGATTTAGTTAGTGCTTATCTGGAACGGAGTACCCCTTGGCGGGGACAATCGGAACCGGGACGCCCGCGACTCTATGGCTTACCTGTGGCATTTAGCCCAGAACCCGAGGATGATCCCTGTTGGGAAGTGATTAACTTCGATTTGGAAAAAGAGCCAGGAATTCCGGTACGCTATCCTTATTTTCGATTATTTGAGTGAATTGTCATTGGTCATTAGTCATTGGTCATTTGTCCTTCGTTATTGAGCCTAGTAGGGTGGGCATTGCCCACCAACCTTAATGATCATGGCATTCTTCCCAGCTTCCCTATCACTAAGTCGGGGCGGGTTTAGTTAAGTGAATGGTTTGAGTTAAAGTGTTATCAGTAAAACCCGCCCCTACAGACAACAATTAAAATTATTCGTGAATCATGCATCATGCTTCAATTCGCACGGCTGATATTCATCGCGCGATCGCGTTCTATGAACAATTAGGTTTCACGGTTTGTGAACGCTTCACGGCGGGGATTACCCTAGCCTGTTGGATGGAGGGATTAGACGGACGAATTGAACTAATTCAAATCCCTGAACCTAAACCTGCACCCGATGCGTTTGGGGATGAACATTATGTCGGTTACTATCATCTTTCTTTTGATCTCACTGAAACAGTTTCTGACTTACCCAGTTGGCTGAAATCGCTACAACAGAGGCTAGCTGAGGCATCGAGTCAAAATCCGGCTCAGTGTCAGCCGCTGAAAATACTCCTAGAACCCACTCAACAAATTATCGGCGATCGCGTGTACGAGGTAGCATTTATTGCCGATACCGATGGATTACCCTTGGAATTTATCAGAGTCTTAGCAACCCGCTAATTTGTTCCAGACGCGCCATGGCGCGTCTCTACACCGATTGTTTAACGGGTGGATTAAAATTGTAGGGACGCACCGACGTGCGCCCGTGTCAACTTAAGCTCAATCCCCTCACCCCCAGCCCCTCTCCCACCAGGGGAGAGGGGAGCAAGAAGGAAGCGATATAGAAACGGTATTCTAGAGATGCTTTGGAAGCGTCTTTATGTGATGGTTCCCCTTCTCCTATGCAACAAAAGCGAAGCATCCTCTGTCCTCCCCCCTGCCAAAAAAGCGAAGCATCATCTGTCCTCCCCCCTCTTGTAGGGGGGAACGAGGGGGGTAGGGGGGAACGAGGGGGGTCCGGAGTTGGGGTTAGGGGATGAGGGTGAAAAGCTTGCCAGTCGTGCTTTTCACCTTAAGTTGACACCAATGACCGACGTGCGCCCTGAAATATGTGGTTATCCATTAAACCCTTACATAAACGTAGCTTGCTTCTCCCTTACGTGAGTATGACCAATGACATAAGACAAATGACAAATGATGGATATTGAAGCATTATTAGATAATATCTATAATTCCTTTACGCCAATGCCGCTTCCTGCTGGTGATCCTCAATATGTGGAATGTCGGGAGGTGCGGGGTGATGTGGAGATTGAACAAGATTTAGGCAAAAGTATTCAGCGTTCCAAAGACTTAACCTGTCAGTTGTATTCTGGATATCGTGGCGCGGGTAAGACGACTGAATTGTATCGACTCCAGACGTATTTGGAGAAGAAAAACTGCTTTGTTGTCTATTTTGCCGCAGATCAAGAGGATATCAGTGTCCAAGATGTTCAATACACGGATATCTTACTGGCTTGCACCCGCCATTTACTCGCCCAGCTTCAACAAGCCGATTCTACACCCATCGCCGACTGGTTACGCGATCGCTATGAGGATCTCAAAGACTTTTTTCTGCAAGACGTGAAGCTGGAGAAGCTGACGATTGAAGCCCAATTAAATCAGTTTGCCAAGCTAACGGCGGCGATTCGTACCGAACCCAGTCAACGTCAGCAAATTCGTGAGAAAGTCGAACCCCATACTGAAACTTTACTTAAGGCACTCAATCAGTTTATTGCTGATGCTACCAAGAAATTACCCGATGGCAAAACTCAATTAGTGATTATTGCCGATAACTTAGATCGAATTGTCCCGATTTTCCGGGAGAGTGGGCGCAGCAATCATGAGGAAATTTTTCTGGATCGTCACGAACAGCTTAAAGCCTTAGCTTGTCATATTGTTTATACTGTCCCCATTTCCATGATTTATTCCCGGTGGGCGACGGATTTAAAGGATAACTATGGCATTCCCCAAGTTCTGCCCTCGGTGATGGTACAGTGGCAAGATGGCAGTGTATACGAACCGGGTATTACTAAACTGAAGGAAACGATTAGACGCCGCATTGAACCGCATACCGATTTAGACTTAGAAACTGGAATTTTTGCCTCGCCCGACGTACTTGAACAACTCTGTCGCATGAGTGGCGGTTATATGCGAGATTTAATTCAACTGATGCAAGAAGCCACCAATCGAACCGATCAATTACCCATCTCAGCGCGGGCGGTACAACGGGCAATTGCCGAACTCCGAGACGTTTATCAACGGGCGGTGGAAGAGGATCAATGGCAGATTCTCGCCCAGGTTTATAAGAGTAAGGAAATTGGCAATGATAACCTGCACCGGAGTTTATTATTCAATCGTTGCTTATTGGAATATCGCTATATTAATCAGCAAGGAGAAAAGCACACCTGGTATGATGTTCACCCGATTATAGTGGATGTATCTAAGTTTCAAGATGCCCTAAAGCAAGGGAATGATGCCAATCGCCCCTGATTCATTACCCCCAGAAACCTTTGATCAAGTCTACCGTCGGCTGTTCCGGGCGCTGCGACGGAAGAAGGGATTTGGCTTATTTTTTGTGGTGCAATCTAATTATCGTCAGGTGAGTCAAATTATTGAGCAACTGCGGCGAGATTTACCGCAGAAAAAAATATCCCTGTTGCCGATTAAGCGGGAAACCCAAAAAGTTTATGATCAAATTGCTGAACTGAGAGAACAAGAAGGCTTTGATATTTTAGTGATTCGGGGGATAGAACAGGCGTTATATGAGTATGAAGATACTAAACGCCTGAGTGGTTGGAGTTCTACGGAAATCTATACCTATAGTTGGAAAGGTGTACCGCCAATTTTAAGTCACTTAAACCAACAGCGAGAACGGTTTGGGACTGATTTTCCCTGTAGTTTTGTCTTTGTTGTTCCTTCCTTTGTCCTGAACTATTTTATTCAGCGGGCACCGGATTTCTTTGATTGGCGATCGGGGTTATTTCATTTTCCGTTAACTGAGGAAGAACGGCAAGTTAGACTAGAGCAATTATCAATAGGAGATTTGCAGGAGTATTTAAAGCTAACTCCAGAAGAACGGGTGATTAAAACTTTAGAGTTAGACGACTTACTGGACGAAAGCAGCAATAGTCCAGAAACGACAGCTAAGTTATATTTTGAGCATGGCTTACTGTTTTTTAGCGGCAATCAAGATGAGAAAGCCTTAGCTAGTTTTGACCAAGCTATTGCCCTCAATCCTGATGACTATCAAGCCTGGAATAGGCGCGGCATCGTATTAAGAAGGCTGGAGCGATATGAGGAAGCGATAGCCAGTTTTGACCAAGCCATTACCCTTAATCCTGATTACTATAAAGCCTGGAATGGGCGCGGCATCGTATTAATAAATCTGAAGAGATATGAGGAAGCGATAGCGAGTTATGACCAAGCCATTGCCCTCAATCCTGATGACTATCAAGCCTGGAATAATCGCGGCGTCGCATTAGGTAATCTGGAGAGATATGAGGAAGCCATCGCCAGTTATGACCAAGCCATTGCCCTCAATCCTGATGACTATCAAGCCTGGAATAATCGCGGCGTCGCATTAGGTAATCTGGAGAGATATGAGGAAGCCATCGCCAGTTATGACCAAGCCATTGCCCTCAATCCTGATAACTATGAAGCCTGGAATAATCGCGGCAACACATTAAGAAATCTGGAGAGATATGAGGAAGCCATAGCGAGTTATGACAAAGCCCTTGCCCTTAATCCTGATAACTATGAAGCCTGGAATAATCGCGGCAACACATTAAGAAATCTGGAGAGATATGAGGAAGCCATAGCGAGTTATGACAAAGCCCTTGCCCTTAATCCTGATAACTATGAAGCCTGGAATAATCGCGGCGGAGCATTAGGTAATCTGGAGAGATATGAGGAAGCCATAGCGAGTTTTGACCAAGCTATTGACCTCAATCCTGATTACTCTAGCGCCTGGAATAATCGCGGCAACACATTAGGTAATCTGGAGAGATATGAGGAAGCGATAGCAAGTTATGACCAAGCTCTTGCCCTCAATCCTGATGACTCTAGCGCCTGGTATAATCGCGGTGTCACATTAGACGATTTGGAGAGATATGAGGAAGCGATAGTAAGTTATGACCAAGCTCTTGCCCTCAATCCTGATGACTCTAGCGTCTGGAATAATCACGGCAACACATTAGGAAATCTGGATAGATATGAGGAAGCGATAGCAAGTTATGACCAAGCTATTGCCCTCAATCCTGATGACTCTAGCGTCTGGAATAATCACGGTGTCACATTAGACGATTTGGAGAGATATGAGGAAGCGATAGCAAGTTATGACCAAGCAATTGCCCTCAATCCTGATGACTCTAACGTCTGGAATAATCGCGGTGTCACATTAGGAAATCTGAAGAAATATGAGAAAGCGATAGCCAGTTATGACCAAGCAATTACCCTCAATCCTGATGACTCTAGTGCCTGGTTTATGCGCGGCATCGCATTAAGAAATCTGGAGAAATATGAGGAAGCGATAGCCAGTTATGACCAAGCTATTGCCCTCAATCCTGATTTCTATCAAGCCTGGTTTAATCGCGGCAACACATTAAGAAATCTGGAGAGATATGAGGAAGCGATAGCCAGTTATGACCAAGCTATTGCCCTCAATCCTGATGACTCTAGCGCCTGGTTTATGCGCGGCATCGCATTAGGAAATCTGGAGAGATATGAGGAAGCGATAGCCAGTTTTAACCAAGCCATTGCCCTCACTCCTGATGACTCTACAGCCTGGAATAATCTAGGATTCCTTTATCTGATGCAAAATCAGCCCCAGAAAGCGAAGTCTTCTCTTAATCGTTCGCTTCAGATTAACGCCAACTTTTTTTACCCTCTATTTAATCTGGGATTGGTTCATGTCATCGACAACAACATTAAAGAAGCCAAACGACTCATCCAGAAAAGCTTAACCTGCTGTCAGGGCGATGATACTCAAGAACAACTCTACATTGCGCTTAGCACAATAGCACTGGGTCAAAAACAAGACGGATTGCAAAACCTGCAAGACATTCTCATCACTCTAACTCACCCTTCAAGAATCGGTGTCATTCGTGGCGGCGTTCTCGAATCGGCGGAACTATTAGCCCGCTATCCTGCTGAATTTCCAGGAATTGACCAAGCTTTAGCCATGCTCAAACAAACCTTACAGTGAGTCGGTTGGGTTTCGACTTCGCTCAACCCAGCAAATTAGCAACAGCAACAGAAGATTACGGATAATGTTGGCTACAGTTTAAGGTTTGTTATTGGTGGGTTACGGCGGATATTCCATTAAAAGATTACGGGAAAAAAGGTATTACCGCCTAACCCACCCTACCGATTTGGTACAGGTATTTTGATAGATTATAACCGTAGGGGCGCACCGACGTGCATTGGTATCAACTTAAGGCGAAAACTAATACTGGAAAGCTTTTAAGCTGTGTCTGTTTACTTCTCTAATCTTTTCCCCTCATCCCCTAACCCCAACTCCCGTCCCCCTTCAAAAGGGGGAAGCCATAGGATGCTTAGCTTTTTTTGCACGGGAGAATGGGAACCGGACTCTCTTGCTCCCCTCTCCCAGGCGTGGGAGAGGGGCTGGGGGTGAGGGGTTTTTAAATTGACACTGATGCGGTAAAATCGAAAGTCGTGAAGGGTTGCGCTCAGCATGACAAATTCTACCTTAGACTGCAACTTGGTATTAGGAGAAACTTCAAATTAACATTGTTTCAGCAGCGCAATCCACATATCAGGTGGGTTGGAATAATAATTGATCTTATCCACTTGATAGCGATTTGAGGTATAGCCTCTGTGCAAAATCAGATAGTCACCGGGTTCTACGCCTTGACCTTGTTCTGTCATATACGCCCGAATTCCGTCATCTTTCGGGACGAAGACATGGTTGTGACGGTCGTTGGATACTTGATAATGATGCGTTTTATTAAATCGCTGGGGTGGATTGGATAAAATTTTTTGAGTTAAGGACGAATCTGGAGCAGAAAGAATTGCTAACTGAGTTGAGAACATATCTGGCACGTCTTGGCTAAATATCACAAGTTGTTAGAAAAAGTTATTCCTGAAAATGCACGACTACATTTTCAGACCAATTGGGGATTGACTAATTAAGTTTTATCAAAGTTAGCGGCTGTCTATCTCAGCAAAATAGCGTAATTTTTATCCGCCTGATCACCGATATTTGGATAAATAAACTATTATAAAGATATTTTTATATAAATATACAAAATTAAAATAATCTTTTCATCAAACAGGTTAAATAGTCGTGTATCATAAACAGATTTGGTTTTGTTGGCAGCGGTAAAGATAGTTGAAGCACTGGGAGTAGCTGCTGTCATTGAAATGAACACTGTTTGTAGTTTTGTAATTTTTTGTTAAGGGTAGCTCATGATTCCAGGGGAACTAATCATCCAAAAGGGAGAAATTGAACTGAATGCGGGACGTCCTACCTTGCGCCTGTCGGTAGCGAATACAGGCGATCGCCCGATTCAGGTGGGTTCTCATTTCCATTTCTATGAAGTGAATGACGCTCTCACCTTTGATCGAGAGCAAGCCAAGGGAATGCGGTTAAACATCCCGGCGGGTACAGCCGTGCGTTTTGAACCGGGAGATGAACGGGAGGTTGAGTTAGTTCCGTTTGTCGGTAGTCGTCAGGTTTATGGGTTTAATGGCAGAGTCAATGGGGCGTTATAACGGGGAGCTGGGGGAGCAGGGGGAGCTGGGGGAGCTGGGGAAGTCATAACATACGCTTATGCTACTCTAGATCCCCGACTTCATGGTTGAAACCCTGATGTCACCAATGAATTGATTCAGAAGTTGGGGATTTATCGGATAAGTAGCAAGAATTGTGGCTTAGGGTCAGGAATTAACTGGACTGTGAGCCACCGAGGACGCTTTTATCGGGGAGTTATCCGATACTCGTTGTAATCGTGCGCCAAGTTTCTGTAACTTCGCCTCTAGCTTCTCATACCCTCGGTCTAAATGGTGCAGTCCCTGAATTGTGGTTTTACCATCGGCGGCTAAGGCGGCTAATATCAGCGCAGCGGACGCTCGTAAGTCAGTGGCAACCACAGGGGCTCCTGATAACAATGGCACACCGCGCACGATCGCATTATTCCCTTTAATCCGAATATCTGCCCCCATGCGATTTAATTCAGGAACATGTCCTAAACGATTTTCAAACACAGTTTCAGTAATCACACTATCCCCATCACTCAGGGTTAGGAGTGCCATAAAGGGAGCCTGCATATCCGTGGGAAATCCGGGATAGGGCAAGGTTTCAATATCCGTCGCCCGAATAATTCCCGTCGGGATAATCCGCAGACAGTCGGGGGCTTCCTGAATCACTCTCATGCCAATATCTTGGAGTTTCGCGATCGCGGCGGTAATATGATCGGGCACAACCGGGGACAGGGTGAGTTCTGACTGAGTAATTGCCGCCGCCACTAAAAACGTACCCGTTTCGATGCGATCGGGAATAATCGAGTAGTCTACTGAATGTAAACTGGGAACGCCAGAAATAATAATCGTGTTGGTTCCCGCCCCCCGAATCTTGGCACCCATGGCGTTACAAAAATTTGCCAAATCCACCACTTCTGGCTCTTGGGCAGCATTTTCTAAGATCGTTTCCCCTTCTGCTAACGTCGCCGCCATCATCAGGGTTTCTGTTGCACCCACACTAGGGTAGTCCAGATAAATTTTTGCCCCGTTTAACCGCCGCCGTCCATTTCCCCTCACATAAGCATGAACCATACCATGCTCAATTTGCACCTCAGCACCCAGCGCTTGCAATCCCCTAACATGAAGATCGACAGGTCTAGCGCCAATGGCACAGCCACCCGGTAAAGGAACTTGAGCCGCACCTAATCGTGCCAACAGAGAACCAATCACAAAGAAACTGGCTCGAAGCTGATTCACGATCTCGTAGGGTGCTTTTGACTGCTTCAAATGACGAGCATTGATATCCAAGATATTACCTTGGCGTTCTAGCTTTACACCCAAAGCCGCCAGCACCTGACCCATCCGCCCTATATCTACCAGAGAAGGCACATTACGCAGTCGGCAATCTTCAGGACACAGCAGCGCCCCTGCCATAATTGCCAATGCTGAGTTCTTCGCGCCACTAATGGTGACATGTCCTTTCAGGGAAGAGCTGCCCCAAATCTCTAGAACGGAGGCGTTTGGCTTGGGTACAGAGCTGGTATCTGTCAAATTAAGAGAGTGGTTGATAGGTCTATCCTCCAGAATCGGTGAAATCTTGGCATGTTTTAAAATTTGGTTTTGAT
>NZ_DS989884.1 GCF_000155555.1 Coleofasciculus chthonoplastes PCC 7420 | reverse complement strand
AAATAGAATACCAGTCATTGTAGAGGAGAGGAGGCTTCTCAAAGCAATGCTGTTGAACACTATCATGCTCAAAGAGAACCGGGATGATACTAGCTCAAACTGTACTAGCTACGTTTAAAGATGCCAGTGAGAAACTGACAGGTCACCGTAAACGAGATTTTATCGCGTCTGTCACCGAAGATTATTTTGATGGGTCAGCCCGCAAAGCGGAAACCGCTATGGGCTGGAATCGCCATAGCGTACAACTGGGATTGAATGAACGGCGAACCGGACTTATCTGTGTAGATAACTATCAAGCAAGAGGGCGACACAAAACGGAACAAGTGCTGCCTAACTTAGAAGCGGATATCCACTCCCTGGTAGATAGAGAAGCCCAAGCCGACCCAAAATTTCAATCGACCTTTCTATATACGCGCATCAGTGCCAAAGCAGTCCGAGAGGCATTAGTAAACGAAGTTGGTTACTCTGAGAGCGACTTGCCCTCTAGGCAGACAATAGGTGAAATTCTCAACCGCTTGGGGTATCGCCTAAAAAAACCCAAAAAACAAAACCTTTAAAAAAAACGCCTCAAACCGATGCCATTTTCGATAATGTATTTAAACAGAATCAGGCATCAGATGAAAATCCCAAATCGTTGCGAGTATCTATTGATACCAAAGCCAAGGTCAAAATTGGCAATCTGTCCAGAGGTGGTAAGGCACGGACTTTGAAGCCGAAAAAGGCGGATGACCACGATACCCAGTGGCAAGGTATCTTAATCCCCTTTGGTATTCTCAACACCCACAGCGAACAATTATCGATTTATATGGGTCACTCTGTTGAAACTAGTGACTTTATCGTCGATTGTTTAACTGCTTGGTGGAAACAAAATCAACCCGATTATCCGGAGATTTCTGAATGGGTGATTGATCTTGATGGCGGTGTAGCAACTCGCAGTGACCGCACCCAATTTATCAAACGAATGGTTGAACTTTCCCAAGAGATTGATGTAAAAATTCGCCTGATTTACTATCCTCCCTACCACAGCAAGTACAATCCGATAGAACGCTGTTGGGCCGTCCTAGAAAACTATTGGAATGGTGCCATTTTAGACTCAGTAGAAGCTGCCATACAATGGGCTGCCAATATGACTTGGAAGGGAATTGCTCCAATTGTCCATCACATCGAAACCATCTATGAAAAAGGCATCAAAGTCCTGCCCACAGAGTTAGAAGATTACTATCCCTTCTGGCAGCGTTCTGAAACATTGCCTAAATGGGATATCACAATTGTCCCTAGTTAACTCTCTCCTTACAAGGAGAGGGAAAAACTAAAATAAGTTTGCGTATGATATACGCAAATATAGGACTAATATAATATAATATATTATATTGACCTTTGGTCAAACCTATGCATTAACCTGAAGTTCCCCCAGCCAAAAAATCTTGCACTGCCTCACTGTGATGTAGCGAGGGTTTTCACCGATAAGATTGTTTATTGGAAGAATAGCGCGATAGGTTCCTTCTTCAGCAGGCATCGCCAACGCGCTATTCTTGCCAGTGCTACTTATGTACGATTTTTGAGGGGCTTGAGCGTTAAAACTATTACAGTATAAGGCTTGACGCTGGGTGCAGTACATCTGTATGGGGGAACTTCAGATTCATGTTCTTTGACCCCAATCGAGGCGGGCGACGAGTAAGTTGTCGGGATAGTCGCACCAGCGAGGACTGGGCAGAGGAGGTGAAACATCTATTAGATGTTGACTATCCTCATGCTCCTAACATCCGACTATTGTGTGACAACCTCAATAACATGAAGTTGCGATCGCGTCCAGTAGAAAGGTGTTCTCAAATTCTTGTTGGCGGGTGGTTGTGGACTCATCCAGATATTTGGAGAGCGATCGCGTCCAGTATAGGGGTGTTCTCATTATTAAATCCGTTTTCCCCGATACTAATGCACCATTTTAGCTGGGTCACGCCAGTAGGGTGAGCTGCTCAAGGATTGCTGCCGCGATGCACTAGACTATACCTGAATGGCATCGCCAGAATGTAGTTAGTACGGTTTGAGCTAGTATCATCCCAGTTCTCTTTGAGCATGATAGTGTTCAACAGCATTGCTTTGAGAAGCCTCCTCTCCTCTACAATGACTGGTATTCTATTTTTCCGCAAGTCCCTAACGGGGTAAGCCAAAACGGTGATCAGGCGGTGATTATGGAGGAAGATGAAGGGGTTTGCGATCGCGCCCCTGACGGGGTGAACCAAAAACTTGGTTGGGCGGTCATGGTGGAGCAAGAGGAAGAGGTTTGCGATCGCGCCCTTGATATAGGTCAACCTGACTTGGACAAGCAAACCGATAAAAAATGTACTTGACATAGCTAGCTTGCATAAGTGAGATTACAGCAATGCGCTTACCCTTGAAACTCCAGGAATGAAGCTTTATGTCTGAAGGATTTGAAACTCAATCGGATCAAGCCAAGAAAAGTAATCGTCATCAGCCAAAGCCAGAAGAAGCCGTCTCAATTGAAGTTATTCAACAGAGTTTAGTCAAGAATTTTTCGCTCCATAAGAGATCCAAGAGTAGAGCGAACAAAGAAACATCAACTCACCGATATTTTAGTGATTGCGATTCTTGCCGTCATCGCCGGAGCGCAAGGGTGGGAAGATATTGAGAATTACGGCATCAGTAAGCAACAGTGGTTAGAAGAATTTTTAGCACTACCAAACGGAATCCCGTCCGATGACACTTTCCGACGGGTATTTGAGTTCATCAACCCAGAAGAATTGAATCGTTGCTTTCTCAAATGGGTAGAAACTCTGGTGACCAAGATGGGAGGAGAGATAATTCCCATAGACGGAAAAACAATTCGGGGTTCTTACGACCGAAATCAAAGAAAATCAGCACTACATATGATTAGTGCCTGGGCAAGTGAACAAAACTTGGTATTAGCACAGATGAAAGTGGAAGATAAATAAACACGAAATTACAGCTATTCCTGCCTTATTAGAATTACTAGATATCACCGATGCTATTATCACCATTGATGCGATGGGGACTCAAACCGAAATTGCTCAAAAGATTATCGAAAAGAAAGCGGATTATGTCCTGGCACTCAAGGCAAATCATCCGACTCTCTACCACCAGGTTAAAACATGGTTTGAACAGGCTTCGGCACAGAATTTTAAAGGCATTGATGTCAGTTATGATCAACGTATTGAAAAAGGACATTATCGCACGGAAATCCGTCAAGTCTGGTCGGTTCCGGCTTCGGCTATTGGCGAACTTTACCAACCCCGACTTTGGGTAGGAATTCAAAGTGTTGTTATGGTTATCCGGGTTCGCCGTCTTTGGAATCACACTACTCGTGATGTTCAGTTTTATCTGACTTCTTTACACAGTGACGCCCTACTTTTAGGTCGAGCTATCCGCAAACATTGGGGTATTGAAAACCAGGCTCATTGGACTCTGGATTGTACTTTCGCAGAAGATGCTTGTCGGATTCGCTCCTTCCACAGTCCCCGGAATTTTTCTCTCCTCCGACGCATTGCTCTCAATGCGCTCAATCGTGAACAAACTTACCAACGTAGTCTCCGACAAAAAATGAAACGGACTGCTATGGATAACGATTATATGATTCGAGTTCTTTCCTCGTGTTTCATTGACTCTACCTTAAATTACTCTGACTCCTTATGTCAAGCCTAATTTAGATGCTCTTACCCTGGGAATGTTAAGCATAAATGACTCAATTAAGCGCGATTGCATTTTTTCATCCCAACGCTTTCGCCGATGGAAAAACGGTCTAATCTCTATATATCCCGGTTTCTTGAGCGCATTGACAAAACTGGGCAGCTTCTCACGATTCATTTCAGTGAGTATTCTTCTTTCTCGTTTCTCATACTTGGCATTAATCTCATCATCAGACATTTTCTTGGGATCTTTCGCTGGGGGAGTTTCCCACATTGTTTTTTCGGCTGGCGCAAGTGGCATTAGCGATATACTCCAAAATGGCGTTTATTATCAATTATAGAGATACTGAAGACTAGGGGGCAGCAACGTAAGCGTGCCGAGCCGCCATCGTGTGTTAGCGGAGCGTAACGCACCGCCTATTCATGTATTTACTAAATATGCCACTCGGCTAACTCTTCCAAGGTGAGGTTTAGCAAATCACACAATATTTTCATTTGTGCAGGATATAGCTTGGGAATGTGCCTGCCAGCTTCCCAGTTTTTCACCGTCGTTATCGTTACATCTAATTTATGAGCCAGTTGCCGTTGGGTCAAATTTAACGATTCTCGTCGTTGTTTCAGCTTTTCTCCCAAATTAGCCATTTTTAAGCGATCGCGTCTTGCCTTTACCTACATTCCTTTCCCAATCAGTCACTCACGTTTGCTGTCTGACTCTTGGGCTTCATTAAAACTAGGAAGTTCGTCTAAAGGACATTGCAAGATGCTACATAAAGCCTGTGTCTGACGAATCGTGAGTCGAGGTTCAAATCTGCCAGCTTCCCAATTACTCACAGTTTGATCCGTGACGCCTACCGCATCCGCTACCTGTTTCTGAGTTAGCCCTAACCGTTTTCTTAGCTTCATCAGCTTATGACCTGAACTCATTGCCTCCTGATTGCCTTAACTATACTCTGCCAACTCGTCTAAGGTTAAATCGAGCAAATCACACAATGCTTTCGTCTGGATGGGGTATAGCTTTGGAATATGTCTGCCAGCTTCCCAATTTTTCACAGTAGTTACCGTCACACCTAATTGATCAGCGACTTGCTGCTGCGTCAGATGCAGTGATTCACGTTGGCGTTTAAGCTTTTCCCCCACACTCGTCATTACTGTTTTATTCCAGAATCCTCATGGTTAAATTGACTTAACCAGAATTTGCCCGTAATATAAAGGCAGAACTTCAGATGGTCAGAAAGCCAGTGCCTCCGGGCGACCAACCTCTTAGCACTGGCTCTGGCTCCAATTTCAGATGGAGACACATTTATTATGCCTTACAAACAACGCCTTTATCCTTGGGTGCTGGTTCGCCTGCTACCCAAAATGCAAGGAGTCACTGTAGCACAGTATCGTAGCCGTTCCGATGCGGATGGTCATCTGTGCATACTCCGCCGTCTGATGCCGAATGCCCAATTTGTGGTGATGTTTAATCCGGGCTTACCACCAGAGTATCAACAGAACTCACGCTAAACTGTTCAGCATTTAAACCTTAATGCCAACAAGGGCAAAAGCCGTGTAGTGCGAGCATCTTGCTCGCTACTAATACCCAATTGAAATGCATGACAGCTTAGCACGTCCGTGGAAAGGGCGCACGTCTGTGCGCCCCTACGGTTTCTGGGTGTGAAGCTCATCAATAAAATATTCCTCAAATCCTTACGTAAAGGTAACTTGCTTCTTTTCGGAAGCGAGTATAACAAATGACAAATGACAAATGACGAATGACAAATGACCTACTCCTTCACAATCTCAAACAAATCCTCTATCAATACATCAAATGTCCGTGCTAACTTCAGCAACGCCCCAATATCCACCATCGTCATTCCTGGCGATCGCGCGTAGGTTTTGATGGTACTATAGGGTACTCCAGACCGTTCAGCGACATCCAGCAACGTCCAGTTCTCCCTGGCAGCTAGTTCCCTAATCCGCAACCGAACTCGTTCGCCTCTTGACATAAAGTTTAAATTTCGTCTACATTAAGCAAATTAAAAGCGATCGCACCTAAGTTTACGAAGCCAGATAGCGATCGCTATGTCCTATCAAAATACAACCCCATGATTTGGGGCGCATCTCCTATGTTATCAACACTTCAGCTAAAATCAAGAGCCACTCATCCGTTACAGCGATTTGTTACTCCAGAAGCCATTGCGCTTCTGCTCAATCTCCATCCTGATGAGATTTATCGCATTGACTGCTGGCGATATGTGATTCATGTTGTTGGCAAGGGAGTCAGCACGTTTATCAGTTACGCCGATATCCCGCCAATTGTAGGCGTAGACTCGCCCACGCTGAAAGATACCCTCTGTTGGCGCAGGCGCTGGCGCAAGAATCGGTACAAAGCACCGGACTTTTGGGCGAAATTTTATCAGCAGAAGTTTCAGCAATCCCTTTCTCTGTCAGAACTGTATCAATGGGGAGAATTAGTGAACCGGATTCAATTTGGACTATCTGGCGCAACCCTAGAGTGGCTGCGAAGCATTTATTTGACACTCCCCGCACTAAAGTGACGGGGATTCTTTCGTCTCAGGGATTCCAATGAATTTACCCTCAGAAAGCATCTTGACCGTGTGTCCCACGGCTGCAAGTCCACGAATGCAGACTACTTGAGCGGCGGCAACGTCTCTATCAGTTGTGTAGCCGCAATGACCACATGAATGAATGCGCTGAGATAGCAGCTTTTTACCCGTTTCTGTTAGACAGTTAGGGCATATCTGACTCGTTTTCTTGGCATCAGTTTTGAGGAAAAACACACCACGCTTAAAGCAGCACTGCTCTAGTATCTGGAGGAACTGCCCCCACCCAGCATCCAGGCAGTGTTTACCTAACATTCCTTTGGCTAACGCTTTTAGGTTAAGTGATTCAGCGAATATCATACCCGCCCAATCACAAAGATTATGCGCTAACTCCCAGTGGTAATTTTTCCTGATGTTGGCTATCCGTTCGTGTAATCGGCTTACTTTGGCTTGTGCCTTTTTCCGGTTGTTACTCCCTAAGCGCTTCCTACTTACTTTTTGTTGCAGCAATTTAAGCTTGCGTTCAAGTTTCCGGAAGGGCTTGGGATTAGGGAATAATCTACCGTTAGAAACCGCGACAAAATGACTGATACCTACATCTATGCCTATGGCTTCACCGTGGGGCATTGGCTGAGGCACATCTAGATCCCACTGAGCGAAGTCGAAGTGTAGGGTTAACATGACGTACCAGCCTGATGCACGTTTAACTACACGGGCTTGTTTGATGATTGCTCCCTCTGGTATTGGGCGCGATTGGTTGAATTTAACCAACCCAATCATGGGTAGTTTAACCGCGTTCTCTTGGATTGGTTCAACTCCTAACTGAGGAAACACAAATGACCGCATTGTCCCAACTTTTTTGAACCGTGGGAACCCGTGTCCACCTTCCCACATACTGACAAACGCTTTCTCTAGCCGCTTAAGTGTTTGTTGGAGTACCTGTGAGTGTACCCGCTTTAGGTTGGAACTTGTTTTCCGGTATGCGGTTAAGGCGACTGCTTGCCGATTATAGGTGGGTCTAGGGGTATCAGCCGAAATGATGTATTCAGACCGGAGCGAACAGGCGTTAATCTGACAACTACGAGACTTAAACCAATCTTTACGCTCACCTAATGCGTAGTTATACACACGACGGTTTTGCTCTAACCAATCCTCAAAGATGGCTACCTGATTTTTTGTGGGCTTAAGCTTAAATTCGTAGGTCAGATTAAACACATTAATCACCTCCTTACCCTATTGTACGCTATTAGTTAATTATCGTCCGGACGTTTGTCAAGACTCGCAGCTAAAGCGGCTATGCTGGACGCCTCCCTCGGTTTCATCCCCCGGTTAAAACGCGGGGGTTTTCACCATCGCTATCAGATAAAGGAGAGAGAATCATTCGACTTCTGAAACAAAGCCGGATATATCTCATCTGTTGCACCATTCTCAATCAGCCAAACCGTAGGGGCGCACCGACGTGCATTGGTATCAACTTAAGCGCCAAAAGCACGACTGGCAAGCTTTTCACCCTCATCCCCTAACCCCTTCTCCGGACTCCCCTCGTTCCCCCCTACCCCCCTCGTTCCCCCCTACAAGAGCAGGGCTAATTCATTGTGATGAGAGAAAATTAGGGCGACCAGGATTTAGGGTAAACTAAATCTTGCAACCAGAGTTTAATCGAGTCATTTGCTTGCTATGAAGGTCAATCTCCTGGAAGCCTTAACCCAAGTGCCAGACTTTCGCGCTAAAAGAGGACGACGTTATCCTTTGTGGTTACTTCTTTTGCTGGTGATTATGGGAACCTTGAGTGATTGTTTAGGTTATCGCGCCCGCTTAAGATTTTTGCCGTCGGCATCATGACGCCTTGGTCACAAGTCTACAATTGCCTCCAACTCGTTTTCCCTCTGACTCCACTTTTCGGCGGGTGATGATGGGAATAGATTTTGCCGATTTAGCCAAAATTTTCAATAGTTGGGTATATAGTAGCCTGACTAAGGGAGAACAAGACTGGTTAGGAGTTGATGGTAAAAGTATTAAGGCTACTGTCAGCAATTACGACCAAGCTTATCAAGATTTTATTAATGTAGTTTCGGTATTCAGCGCTCAAAAAGGAGTTCCCATTGCTCTCCAACAATTTCACAACAAACAAGGGAGTGAAATTGCTGTTGTGCAAAATCTCCTAGCTACTTTAGACCTAGAAGGAGTTGTTTTCACTTTGGATTCCTTACATTGCCAAAAAAAACTGTACAGTACCCTATCACCAAATAGTATACTACATCAGCAGTCTCACTATCAATGCAGCACAATTTGCCCAAGGTATTCGGGGTCACTGGGGCATCGAGAATCGTTTACATTGGGTTAAAGACGTGGTGTTAGATGAGGATAATTCTCGGATGCGACAAGGTAACGCTCCCGCTAATTTTTCTATTATTCGTAGTTTAGTATTAACTATCTTGCGCTACAATGGCTATTCATCTATAACCACCGGAATTCGGCTGATTAGTCATAACCTGGAACAAATTTTTCAGCTAATAGGAAATGTGCCGACTCGCGTTGTTGAGCCAAATCCTAGAACTTTTGTGGTTACTTGCTCCTAGGTGAGTGCTAGTGGAAAGAGCGATCGCCTCTTTGAGCCAAACCCCAGAACTTTTGTGGTTACTTGCTCCTGTGCGAGTGCTAGTGGAAAGAGCGATCGCGTCTTTGAGCCAAACCCTAGAACCTTTATGGTTACTTGTTCCTCAGCGAGTGCTAGTTAATTCGCGATCGCGTTGTTGAGCCAAACCCCAGAACCTTTGTGGTGACTTGCTCCTAGATGAGTGCTAGTGGAAAGAGCGATCGCGTCTTTGAGCCAAACCCCAGAACCTTTGTGGTGACTTACTCCTAGATGAGTGCTAGTGGAAAGAGCGATCGCGTAAAGTAACTATGTGTTCTAATGGTGTTCTTCTAGCCCAGAGTCGTCTTGCTGTCTGAATAGTCCTGGTCGCCCTAATTTTCTCTCATCACAATGAATTAGCCCTGCCTACAAGAGGGGGGAGGACAGAGGATGCTTCGCTTTTTTGGCAGGGGGGATGACAAAAGATGCTTCGCTTTTGTTTGATGGAGAAGGGGTATAAAGAAGCTTCTAGCATCACATCTAGAACATCTCTTCCTTCTTGCTCCCCTCTCCCCGGCGTGGGAGAGGGGCTGGGGGTGAGGGGTTTAGCTTAAGTTGACACCAATGACAGACGTGCGCCCAGAACAGTACAATCTCTTGCGCTGAATCGGGGCGGGTTTCGTCGCATCTGGGTGCAACCGAAAAGATAGTCGTAAAACCCGCCCCTACCACCCTGTACCTTAGCCCCCTAGCTCCCCCTCTCAGTAAGCTACAATTATTAAGAAACTTATAGTAGAATCAATCTCTCTCAAATCACTCCCTAACGCCTTTATGACTCTTCCGATTCGCAACGTTGCCATTATTGCCCACGTCGATCACGGCAAAACCACCTTGGTTGACGCCCTGCTCAAACAATCCGGTATCTTCCGTGAAGGGGAAGAGGTTCCTGATTGCGTTATGGACTCCAATGATTTGGAGCGAGAGCGGGGAATTACGATTCTGTCTAAAAATACAGCAGTTCACTATAAAGATATCTTAATCAATATCGTCGATACTCCCGGTCACGCCGATTTTGGTGGGGAAGTGGAACGGGTATTGGGTATGGTGGATGGTTGTATCCTGATTGTGGATGCCAATGAAGGACCGATGCCCCAAACCCGGTTCGTCCTGAAAAAAGCCTTGGAAAAAGGACTGCGCCCGATTGTGGTGGTGAATAAAATTGACCGTCCTCAAGCTGATCCCTACGGTGCTGTGGATAAAGTCCTGGATTTGTTTATTGAATTGGGGGCGGATGATGATCAGTGTGAGTTTCCCTATCTGTTTGCGTCTGGGTTACAAGGGTACGCTAAAGCCGATTTAAAGGACGAAGGCGTGGATGTGCAACCCTTGTTTGAATCCATCCTGCGCCATGTTCCGCCGCCTGTGGGTGATGTGAGCAAGCCTCTGCAATTGCAAGTCACGACGCTGGATTATTCGGATTATCTGGGTCGAATTGTAATTGGCAAAATCCATAATGGCGTAATTAAAGCGGGTCAGCAAGCGGTTTTAGTTACAGAAAGCGGGGAAATTGTCAAGACTAAAATTAGCAAACTCATGGGGTTTGAAGGACTCCAGCGGGTTGATTTAGAGGAAGCCTTCGCCGGAAATATTGTCGCGGTGGCGGGGTTTGCTAATGCCAATATCGGCGAGACGATTACCTGTCCCAATGAACCCCAAGCCTTACCGTTAATTAAGGTAGATGAACCGACATTGCAGATGACATTCTCGGTGAACGATTCGCCGTTTGCGGGTCAGGAAGGGGATTACGTGACTTCCCGACAATTGCGCGATCGC
The DNA here is from genome assembly GCF_000155555.1 of Coleofasciculus chthonoplastes PCC 7420. Lineage (GTDB taxonomy): Bacteria > Cyanobacteriota > Cyanobacteriia > Cyanobacteriales > Coleofasciculaceae > Coleofasciculus > Coleofasciculus chthonoplastes_A. The sequence continues at coordinate 18,189 of NZ_DS989884.1, read as the reverse complement.
TTAATGCGAGAATTAGAGACGAATGTGGCTCTGCGTGTGGATGAAACCGATTCTCCAGATAAATTTTTAGTTTCTGGGCGGGGGGAATTACACCTAGGTATCCTGATTGAAACCATGCGCCGGGAAGGGTACGAGTTTCAGGTGTCTCAGCCACAAGTGATTTATCGGGAAGTCAAAGGTCAACCCTGCGAACCTTACGAAGTCTTGGCGCTAGACATTCCCGAAGAAGCCGTAGGTGGCTGTATTGAACGCTTGGGTCAGCGCAAGGGCGAAATGCAGAATATGCACGTTAGTGGTAATGGTCGCACTCAATTGGAATTTGTGATTCCCGCACGGGGTTTAATTGGCTTCCGGGGTGAATTCATGCGCCTGACTCGTGGGGATGGGATTATGAATCACAGTTTCTTGGATTATCGTCCGATTTCCGGTGATGTGGAAACCCGCCGCAATGGGGTGATTATTGCTTTTGAGGAAGGGGTAGCGACATTCTATTCCTTGAAAAATGGCGAAGACCGAGGTGTATTCTTTATTACACCAGGGACGCGGGTGTATAAGGGGATGATTGTCGGCGAACACAACCGTCCTCAAGATTTGGATTTGAATGTTTGTAAAACTAAGCAGTTAACCAACCATCGTTCCGCCACAGGGGATGAATTGGTGCAATTGCAAGCGCCAGCCGAGATGAGTTTGGAACGGGCGTTGGAATATATCGGACCCGAAGAATTGGTGGAAGTCACGCCCGAGTCGGTGCGGTTGCGGAAGGTGACGAAGAAGTTAGTCAGGCGTTAACCGTAGGGGCGCACAGACGTGCGCCCTAAACTGACGTGCGCCTATAGAGGGGAGCAAGAAAGGTGTTATATTGCAGGCGTAGTCACCTACATTTTTTATCATTAATTGTTCCAATTCCCCTTCTCCCCACGGTGGGAGAAGGGGTTAGGGGATGAGGGGGAAAATATCTAGAAACCTCTACAACCCCATCTCTCATCCCTCCACTCCCACAATCACCGCCAACGCCTCAGCAACCCGCCGCACTGGTTACTTACTAACAGCACCCCCTTGGAATTATTCTGCACAAACTCATCAAGCTGACGCTGCTCCTCCTCTCGCCCTTCAAAGGGCTGCTGGAGATACTCATGAACAATTCCCTTAACTTGAGCTTCTATAGCAGTAGACACATTGATTAGGACAAAGGCACCATTGTAGAGACGCGCCATGGCGCGTCTCTACATAAATGATGTGTCCTAACCGCTATGGCGGTTGCTATATCTCGTAGCCGATATACTGCTCACCAATGATGGAAATAGCCGATTCAGCCAGGGTTTGATTGAGGCGTTCAAATCCCTCTGTCTCTTGCTCCAGCCGTTGAATAACTCGGATAGCTCGCAGCGATTGCTCAGCAAACTGGCTGGGAATAATCGCCGGGTCAATTCCCAACCGGAACAGCACTTCTTCAAATTGAGCCTGATTCAGCCTTTTCAGACGCTGTAGTAGTTCGCCTCGACCATCCATTCAACCCTATCCACCTGATACCAACTTACCTTCTATCATGTCATGCTGAGTGTTCTATCTTGTCATTCTGGGTGTTCTAAGCTGTCATTCTGGGTGTTCTAAGCTGTCATTCTGGGTGTTCTATCTTGTCATGCATTTAAATTGGGAATGGGTAGCGAGCAAGATGCTCGCACTACAGGGATTTCGCTATGACTAATATTAAGGTTTAAATGCCGAGCAGCTTATTCTGTCATGCTGAGTGTTCTATCTTGTCATTCTGAGCGAAGCGAAGAATCTGGACAAATGCTGCGCTAGAGTTCCTTTCGCGAACCCTGACAGAATCAAACTGAGCTGGAAGCAGGCATTTGAGCAGCTTAAACGCCAAGATTCTCGGTGCAACGCCGGATGACACCTGGGCTGGGGGTGAAGCCGGAACAGGTGCAGGTGTCGTCTCACCTTTAAGTGGCGGCTTTCCTGACTTCCCCCGCATCCAATTCACCAGTTGCTGAAATCCTGCCTCATAGTTATCGTCATTAATGCTGACGTGGAGAAAAGATTGCAGAAAAAACGGCTTTTGGCAATCTTTGTAGAGAACCGGAATTAGGCGGCGGCTGGGAGCAAGAGGAGGCGATTGAAATCGCTGCTACACAAACAAAGCCTGCCTCCGCAGGCTAAATTGAGTCCTTACCTGGCGGACTTAGTTTGTATAGCCCCAGACTTCTAGTCTGTGGGCGATTGGCTACTACGGAATGCTTTCACCAATTAACGTAAATGCTGCCCAATCCCGGAGATCGGGATGTTTTTCCATCGTGGTTAACATCGCTTTTCGTAAAGCTTGGGCTTTGTCGGAATTTTGCTGTAAATTGGCATAAAATTCCTGCATTAAGAAGGCGGTTGGTGAGTCAGGAATTGACCATAAAGAGACAATCACACTAGACGCCCCCGATGCAATCAAAGCACTAGATAAGCTAGCCAAGCCATCCCCACTAATACTCCCTCGCCCCGTATTACAAGCGCTGAGAACCACTAACTCAGCATTTAGGTTTAAATCCAGGATTTCTCTTGCCGTTAGCCAGCCATTATCCGTCTGCGTTGGTGCTAACGCGATCGCACTTTCCCATCCTTGCTGTTCATCAAATATACCATGAGTGGCGAGATGAATCACTCGTGACGCGGGCATCTGCGGCACAATCTCTGCTTTAGTGGCTACCTCTCCCGTAATCGCTTGGGTATTCACTAAAGATGCAATCGCCTGAGCTTCTTGTTCAGCAGCAGGTAATGGCGAGAACTCTCCAGGCATGGGGTGAGGATTTCCCACGACTAACCATTGTTGCACAGAGTCGGGACGATTCACCCGAGTTCGCCGGGTAATATCCAATACCATTATCGCTGGAGCGGTTAAAATTGTGTGTTTTTCCAGCAAATAATTACCCAACTCATCTTGTAGAGGAGAGAAGGGAATCATCAACAGAGATTGTTGGGGAATGAAGATAACATGAGCGTTAGGATCAGTGGGCAATTTATCCGCGATCGGTTCAATTAAAACCTGATACAATTGCCTAAACGGTGGTATTTTACGCCGAGATAAACCAACACCCCACTGGGAAGCGGCGAGGGATTGACGGATATTGCTTACATAGTCTGTTAGGGTAGTTTTTTCTTTCTGCCCAAGTTGAGTAAGATTGCTCTGGCGAAAGGTGATTTTTCCGGTTGGTTCAATCACCCATATAAAGAGTTCTTCAGATTGATTCGCCTCAGCCAAGGGATTATCAATAATCGAGTATTCGATCAGAGTGGCGTTTCGCTCTTGGGCAATCTGTTGAATCTGCTCAATGGTTGGTTCTGCCATAGCAGCCGTAATTGTTGACCCGTTAGGATCACCCCTGTTTACTAATTCGCTCACCCACCTTACCCGACTCTGCTCAGACACTAAAAGTGCTTCCTTAATTTTACCCTGAGCAATTAATACTTTTTGCAGTAGCTGATAAATTGCTGCCTGTGTTTCTAATCGTTGGGATTGGATATCCTGGCTTTTAGGATGCGGTGATACCGATGCCAAACTCTGAATTCCTTGGCGTAACATTTGCTCAGCGGCTTGATATTGACCGTTTTGATATAGTCCCCATCCCAGATAATTTAAAGACTGGGCTATACCCACGCGATCGCGACTATCCTGATAGAGGGTTAATGCTTGCTGGCTAGACTGTATCGCCGCATCCAATTCCTGCTGACGCAACTGTTCAATCCCTTGGTTTAACCATCGCTCCGCCTCGGCTTTACGGGCATTAGTTGAGAACGCCAACAGAGGTGTTTTGGAGAATAATTCAGTTGAATTTAATCGCAACGGAACTGAGACACCAACAAAAATACTTACCAAGGTAGTGCATCCAAGCCTCTTCCATCCCATGATTAAACCCCTGATTCAGTATTTATTGAGCAGATATCCGAACGCTTACACTCTTATGCCTTCTGCATCATTGTTACATGCCAAAACTATTGGGATTATCTGGTTTACTTAAATCCAATGTCATTACCTGATTCAGCAAAGCTTGATTAGAATCTAAAACCGTCAATAATTGTTGAAACTGTACATTCATTTTTTGCTCCAATATTTTCAAATTTAAGACCACTTGTCGGGCTTTCTCTTCCGATAGACTGAATTTCCCCATAACCTGTTGAACTTCGTCCTGAGAAATCCGCACCGTCATCTGGGTAAACTCAGAGAGGCGAGGCGGAATTTTATTAATATTGTCCGCCTTATCGCCATGATTATAGAAATGAATCCCCTGACGATCTACAAAGAAATCGGCAAACGGTTTTAATCCTTCGTTGAGAACCATTTGCGTCGCTTGAATTGCTTCTGGTAGTATGTTTCCCAACCCAACATATACCATAAACCAAGCCAGAATATGATGCTTTGCTCCTAGGGATTCCTCTAACCGTTGAGCGACTTGAATCAAGAAATTTCTGGCAACTTGCGCTCGCAATGATTCCGGTTGTTCGCTAGGAATGTCATAGAGCGCTGTTTTCAGGAGTTTATTAAGACGGGGTTGATCTTGGTTGAGTGTAGCCTCAACCACGGCTGAAACTAAATGAGTGTGTATATTATCATTAGAGGGTTGAGAATCCATGGGATAACTCTTTCTCCTAAATTAGGTTCAAAAATAGCTGAGCAATAACAAAGATTGTACATTGTTCATGGTTCATGGTTCAGAGTATTCCTGCAACCAAACCGGATCTTTCCCATCATAGAGGAATGGAGGGCGATCCGTTTGCCAAAATGAACAACTGGACTCTGTTCAATCGGCTCGGATCGCCCTATACTCAAATCATTTGGTCAAAAGGTGTTTCCGCGACGTTTTGTTACATAGGCGCAGGTTCCTCAATCGTCCAAGGAATCGGCGCAGTGGTTTCTTGTCGTTCCAGATATTTACTCAACGCATAAGCCATATCTCCACGAGTCATAGGGGCGAGAGGATCAATAGAATTAGTCAGGGGATCGATATTAACAAACCCCTCATACAGAGCCGTGGCAATTGACTTTCTTGCCCAAGTTGGTATTTGATCAGCATCGGGATAGCGCGAAAGCAGTTCAGCCACCGTATCCTCTGGAAACTGAAACACCCCATAGGCTTGAGCTAAAATAGAGAATGCTTCAGCGCGAGTAACCCGTTGATTGGGAAAAAATCGTCCCTGACGGTAACCCGTCATCACATTATTTTGCCAGACTAATTGAATATCGCGATATGCCCAGTGAGAGGTAGGCACATCGAGAACAGCAATAGGTTCATCGGGTTGGGAGACTCGTTTTTCTAAGTCAAAGGTTTTGACTAAAATCGATGCTAATTCAGCCCGATTGAGGATTCGTTGTGCCTGAAAATCCCCCTCGCGATCGCGAGTCATCCATCCAGCCGCGATAACCTGTTCAACGGGGTCAAGGGTTGTTGACTCTTGGGCAACAACGGGAAGACTTTGCAGTAAAAATACCAGAGGTAGAATGCCAAAAATGCGACGCATAGTGTAAAGTACCAATCCTTTGATCAACGCCAATGTTTTCCAGAAGCATTGACGTTACCAGCAACGAGCGAGTTTCAACCAGATTAATTCGCTGCACCCTCCTTACACTAAGTTCGTAGTTGCATGAAGTGTACCATAAGCGCTAAAGCGCTTACTACAAACGCACCGATCGCGGATGTTCTCATCCAGTCAGGTTATCTTGATCAGCGATATCATATCCGGCGGTTCAAATGACATAAGACATAAGACATAAGAAAAATCTAGCGAAATAATTCAGCAAAAAACCGATTCATTGCCGCCCAAGAGCGCTTATCTGCCTTCTCATTGTAAGCCACTCCCGTTGAAGGATCATTCCCCGCATTCGGATCACTAAAGCTGTGAACAGCATTACCATACATAACCATTTGCCAGTCTACATTGGCATAATTCATTTCCCGTTTAAAAGCGTCAACTTGCTCATCAGGAACTAAAGGATCGGCTGCACCATGCAACACCAGCACTCTACCTTTAATCGCTTGAGCATCTGCGGGATTGGGTGTATCTAAATTACCATGGAAGCTAACAACCCCAGCCACTGGCGCACCACTGCGGGCTAATTCCAATACTGTACCGCCCCCAAAACAATAGCCGATCGCGGCAACTTGATTTCCATCCGTCAACGGATATTGTTGCAACACTTGTAATCCAGCCTGGGCGCGATCGCGCATTAATTGGCGATTGGATCGATAAATCGTCGCTTGTTCTCTGGCTTCTTCATTAGTTTTGGGTCGAATTCCCTTACCATAAATATCAGCGGCAAATGCCACATACCCTAATTCAGCAAGCTGTTTTGCCCGTTGCTTCTCGTAATCTCCCAATCCTTTCCAAGCGTGAACCACCATCACGCCAGGGCGCTTTCCCTGAATCTCGTCATCGTAAGCCAGAAAGCCTTGGAGTATAGTATCACCCTGTTGGTATTCAATCACTTGAGTGCGGACTTCAGCTAGAGCAATGGCTGAACTCAAGAGAGTAAATAGTGGAGCGACGATCAGCGAGGTGAGTAGAGGTTTCATAGCCGTTAGGGTGAGTTACTTAGTTAGGATATATCATCTGAATAAGATTCGGAACTAGCCGTTAGTGGTTCAAATCCGTAGATACGTTGCGGCGGAATGTCTGTAAAAATTCAATCCTCTAACTCTTTATTTTGCCGCCCGATGAGTATCCTTATCGAGTAATAATTGAACCACACTAGCAGGATTTTCTGCCCCCATCACCGCACCAATGACAGCAACGGCTTTTGCCCCTTGTGCGATCGCGTCACTCACTCGCCCTGGTTCAATTCCACCGAGGGCGACTAATGGGCGATAACTGCGCTTAACGCTATCTCTCAACCCCTGTAAGCCCAATGTGTTGCGCTGATCATCTGGTTTTGACAAAGGTGAGTATACTGGACTAATCGTAGCATAGTTAGCCAAACCAATATCATCCTGATCCAGTGCGTCGGTTCCATGACGCGAGACTCCTATAAGCATCTCAGGTGGAAGTTGTTGACGTACAGGTGCAATAGCTGTCGTTGATGATAGATGAACTCCCGCCAGATTGTATTCTAATGCTAATTGAGGATAACTGTGTACGAGCAACAATACACCCGTCGAGTCAGTTAACGGCTTCAAGTTACTAATTAGAGTAGCAATCTCTGAAATTGTCGCTTTTTTATCACGGACAAGTATAGCAACACACCGAGAATTAATGTCGTTGAGGATACTTGTTAGAGTTTGCTCTACAGTTCGACCCGCCCGATGACAAGCGGCTTTGTCAGTGATGAGTAAAAGCTCGAATGATAGAGCAGAACAATTATTAATCATTAGCAAGCATTTTGTGGCAATTAGGTTTTATGCTGAGATAAAAAGCAGAAAATATTGGAGTTGTACAGCCAGCCCGACTTAAAGGATAGTAAAATACGTTTCAGTGGGGCTAATGGGTAAGAGTTTTAAGGTTTGATTTTTCAAATCCAGTTCAATTCCCAATGCTTCTAGTGGGATAACGCCTAGTAAGGGATCACTTCCTCCTGGAAGTTCCAAACATTCAAATGTTCCCTCCCGTCCACACAGAGAGATTTTGGCATCTTGAAAGATTCTCGCTTTGCCAATTCCTGTAGCTGTGGCGACATCAATTTCTTTAAGGAGTTTTAATCCTAACTGATTAATGATAGATTTAGACAGACACAAGGTTGTGGCTCCCGTATCGACTAAAACGTTAGTTAAGGTGATAGAGCGCACTCGATCAGCAGGAATCAGACCATCTTCGGCATTAGCTTGATCAATACGATTAGTGATAACTAGGGTCGTTTTAACTTTTCCCATTAAGTTATTAGTAGTAGGTTGCATAATTATAAATGAAACGATAGGATTTTGGTTGAAATTGAGGGCTTGTGCCAAGTAAGTAATGCGTCCGGCTTCGCGGTTGCGTCTTAGCTCTTGAAGAACGTGATAGTCGTATTGGTCAAAATCTGGATGGTTGCTCATTGGTCTGATACTGCTTCCCCATGATCTGAATTATAAGCGCGATCGCTCCCTAAACAGTACGGCAGAAATACTTGGGTATTTTCTTGACGGCTGTTCAAATAATCGACCCCGACTACTTAAACTAGAAGATAGAGGTTTAGATTTTGCATCATGGTCACGCTTCAACTCCGACAACTCGACGTACCCCCCGGTCAACGATTGCTGATCCATGATGTCGATTGGTCAGAATTTGAACAAATCTTGAACGAGTTGGGTGAAAAACGCACCGCTCGAATTGCCTACAGCCAGAAAACATTAGAAATCCGGATGCCACTACCCAAACATGAGCGAGAAAAATCGATTATTGGTGATCTAGTCAAAATTATATTAGAAGAATTAGAAATAGACTGTGAATGCTTTGGTTCAACCACCTTCAAACGTCAAGAGATGGGTTACGGCATTGAACCAGATGAATGCTTCTACATCCAAAATCATCAAGTCATGGTGGGTAAAGAGCGCATCGATTTATCAGTTGATCCACCGCCCGATCTGGCTATTGAAGTGGATGTCACCTCGAAAACTCAGATGGAGAGTTACATTAGCTTAGCAGTGCCAGAACTTTGGCTGTGCGATCGCGGCGAACTGAAGATTTATACCTTACAATCAGGACAATATCAGTCAGTTTCTACCAGTCCCACATTCCCAGGACTACCGATTTTAGACCTCGTAGCAGACGTTCTCACCCAAAGTAGCACGATTGGTAGAAGTCCTGCCCTACGAGCCTTTCGTAAGCAAATCCGAAATCTCAATTCTCAAATCTCCTATGGCGATTAGTTAATGTACCAGATCCCCGATTTCTAGATCTCCGACTTTTAGATCCCCGACTTCTTCAACAAGTCGGGGATCTCTCTCTAAAGTATGGCTGATTACTGATTACAGTTTGTGATGGTGAAACGCTCGATTTCTGGGCAAAATTCATCAGATCGTCTAGATTGGATTCGCATACGACTGATATAACAATTGACTATGCCCGAAGAAAAACCCACTGAACCGAAAACACTCACCCTAAAACCGGGTACATTATGGTCAACGGTTCAAAAGACAACCGAACACGCCCTCCAATGCGGCGCACTGCAACCCATCGCAACTGAGTATGAGTTTGTCGAACAGGATGGGATTCGCTTTCTGGTGCGGATTGTCTCTAACCTGGATCGCAAAGCCAAAGCCAAGAAGCAGCAGCAGAAGAAAAAAGCTGACTTTAACCCCTTTCTCCCTTACGAGGAAGATTTATTCGTGGCTGATATTTCCGATACTCACCTGTGTCTGTTAAATAAGTTCAATGTGGTTGATTATCACCTCCTGATCGTCACACGAGAGTATGAAGATCAAGATAATTGGCTCACCTTATCCGATTTTCAGGCAATGTGGACAGGTTTAGCGGAAATTGATGGTTTAGCCTTCTATAACGGCGGCAAAATAGCGGGTGCAAGTCAGCGACACAAACATTTACAGCTTGTTCCTTTACCCCTCACCCCAGAGAAACCCAAGCTACCCATCGAACCCGCGATCGCATCGGCTAATTTCCAGGGTTCAATAGGTACAATACCCAGTTTTCCCTTTGTTCATGCCCTAACCCGATTCGATCCCAGTTGGATAGACTCCCCAGACATTGCCGCTAAAGCCACTCTGGACGCTTATCACAGACTTCTAGAAGCAGTGGGTAAGCCATACGAGGGCATCAAACAATCCGCCCCCTACAACCTGCTAGCCACACGAGAATGGATGCTGCTTGTGCCGCGATCGCAAGAAGAGTTTGAATCCATCTCCGTCAATTCACTTGGCTTTGCGGGGGCGCTGCTGGTTCGCAATTCCCAGCAAATGCAGAGTCTCAAAGACGTCGGTCCTCTGACTATCCTCAAACATGTATCGAATTAATAGTACCGATCCCCGACAACTCCTACGAAGTCGGGGATCTCAATATCAGATCTCAAACAATCTGGTTAATCGCTTCAGTCGGACCGACTAAAGAAATATAAGGTTCCCCAAAGAAACGCTGTGCCGCCGCTTGTGCCATCTCTGGCGTCACTCGGGCAATCTGCTGCTGAAACTTCAGATCAAACTCAATGCCCAATCCTAGGGTTTCATACCAGCCATAAATCTGGGCAAGTTGAGCATTGGTTTGTTTCCCTAAAGCATATTGACCCAGAAGTTTATTTTTAGCCGCTTGCAATTCCGCTTCACTCAACCTCAAGCTGCAAAGGCGTTCTACTTCTGTCCGCAATCCCTCCATCGCGATTACTGTATTTTCTGGGGCGGTTCCCATATACGTCACAAATAGGGAATCACACTGGCGCGTGGGGTAAAACGCCGAAACATCATACGCTAACCCTCGTTTTTCCCGCAATTCCACAAATAAGCGACTCGAAAGCCCATTCCCTAGATAGGTATTCAGCAGTTTTAGCGCCCCATAATCTGGATCAGTAACCGATGAGGCTAAATACCCCAGCATTACCACCGATTGTTGGGTTTCCTGAGGGGTGACAACGTGGCACGGTTGAGGAGTAATTAAGGGTAACGTCAGTGTTGGTAAGGGAGTTGAGGGGGGTTGCCAATCTCCAAAGACTTGTTCAATCTGCTGTACGGCGGCTTCCGGTGAAATTCGCCCAGCGACACTAATAACTAGGTTATCCGGGCGGAAATAGGTTTGATGATACTCTTTTAAATCTGTCGGTAACAATTCAGAAACCGTGGCTTCTGTACCCAATACAGAGACAGCATAGGGGTGATCCTGATATAATGCCTGTCGCAACTGCTCAAAAGCAACGCTAAAGGGTTGTTCTTTTTGGGAACGAATATCCTGAATCGTTAGATAGCGTTCCAATTCTACCTCAGTTTCCGGGAAACTAGGCGATCGCAAAATCTGCCCCGCTAGCTTTAACATATCTAGCCAGTCGGAGGATACCGTTTTCAGCGATAATAAAAAGTAATCCGTGGCGGCATCTGTATTCAGTTGAGCGCCGACTGATTCGACTCGTTCGGCGATTTCAATTGAGGTCAGGTCTTGGGTTCCTTTGGTCAAAACAGCCGCTAGGAGATGGGTTAATCCTGCCTTATCTCGTGGTTCTCGTTGGCTACCCGTGCGAAAAAATAGGCGAGAGGCAATAATATCAGCGGCTGAATTCTCGATAGCGATAACGACAATACCATTATCTAAAACCGTGCGATGGATAATGGACTGTTGGGGTGAGGCAGTTAGACTAGAAGGCATAATTGATAATTTAAAGTTCAAAATTTGGTCGGGGTGGGTTTAGTTGCATCCGGGTAAGGATAAGAAACGATAGTCGTCAAACCCGCCCCTACAGACGCACCATGTAGAGACGCGCCATGGCGCGTCTCTCAAAATAATTCTCCCATCAGCAAATCTTCACTCACGGGTTTTAGAACAGTTACGGCATAATGATAAGGAGAAAGATAACGCTGCGCTAAGTGCATCAAGTCTACGGGAGTCAGTCGTTGAATTTGAGCGGGATACGTTACGGCTAATTCTGCGGATGCGATCGTGTTGTAATATCCATACAATCCAGCGATTTGACCAGCAGCTTCGGTAGAGAAAACATAGTCATTACACAATAATCGCTGACAGCGACGCATTTCTTCAGAGGATATAGGTTTCTGCTGTAGTCCTAGTAAATGCTGACAAATCAACGCTTCGACTTGCTCTAAATTCTCAGGCTCAAGATAGGCATTGATCGTAAACAAGCTAGAATCCCGCTGGAGTGAAAAACCACTGCCAATATCTTGAACCAGCCGATCTTGCTCACGTAATTGTCTCACTAACCGGGACGAGCGTCCATCGGCTAATAATACCGAAAGTAAATCTAAACCATAAGCATCTTTTAACTGATCCACACCGGGTCCCACCCAAGCCATAAATAGACGGGCTTGTTCAATTCGGGGTAAATACAGTTCCTGACGCCGAATCTCAGTCATCGGGGGTTCGGCTTCGGCGGTTAAGTGGGGACAATCACCAGGAGTGGCAAACGAGGTAAAAGACTGATTGACTAAATTTAGCGCTGATTCTTGTTCTACCCCACCAATAATCACCACTGTCATATTCTCCGGTTGGTAGTGACTCCCGTGGAAACGGCGCATCTGCTCAGACGTGTGCGCCCTCAATTGTTCTTCGCTACCCAAAACCGAGCGCCTATAGGGGTGATATTGGTATATTATTTCTGAGAGTGCCTGAAAACCTAACCAGTCAGGATTGTCGTAACAGGAGCGAATTTCTTCTAGAACCACATCTCGTTCGCGATCAAATTCGATGTCAGGAATCGCTGGCGATAACAGTAAGTCCGCTAATGGGGGTAAGGTTTCGTCAAGGTATTGAGCGGCGGTGGTAATGAAGAAATGGGCATAATCGTGGCTAGTCGCCGCATTTGTCAGCCCTCCATGACGTTCAATCACCTGATCAAATGCACCGGGAACCAGTCGCTGTGTCCCTTTGAAAATCATGTGTTCCAAAAAATGAGCCATCCCGCACCATTCATCGGGTTCGACAATTGCCCCAGCCCTCACCCAGACATCAACCACAACGACAGGTGTTGCGGGTAAATGCTGGTGAATGACAGTTAACCCATTGGCGAGTTTGAATATATCACCCGGAAATTTGGTAGAAATCAGTGGCTCAGATAGCAATTTCTCTAAAATCTCAAATGTCGGTTAAGTTAAATTAGTCCCATCTTAGCGTCTGAGGGCGTTTATGATGAAATTTGCTTAAACCATACATAATAAAGCAAAGTAAGCCAGGTTGTAGGGGCGGGTTTGACTGATAACGCTTTGGAGACAACCTTTAACTTTACTCAACCCGCCCTGGTTAGGGAATCTGAGAAGCAGCAGAACTATGTCTAGAAAAATCGACCAAATTCTGGTTATTGATGTCGAAGCGACGTGCTGGCAAGGAAAACCGCCACCGGGACAAGAAAGCGAAATTATCGAAATTGGGGTTTGTCTGCTGGATTGCCATTCCCATTCCGCTGTTAAGACAGAGAGTATGTTGGTTAAACCTGAACGCTCAACGGTAAGTGAGTTTTGTACGGAGTTAACCACATTAACCCAGGAACAAGTGGATCAAGGCATGTCCTTTGCTCAAGCCTGTGAACGTCTCCAAAAACGGTATTTATCCCATCAACGAGTTTGGGCAAGTTATGGGGAGTATGATAAAAATCAATTTCAAAAACAATGTCAATCCTTTGGCGTTGAGTATCCGTTTGACTCGCGCCATATCAATGTGAAGACATGGTTTGCTCTGGCTTATTCGTTACAGAAGGAAGTTGGTATGTTAAAAGCCCTGTTTTTGCTCAAGCTGTCGTTGCAAGGTACACACCATCGCGGCGTTGATGATGCAGCGAATATTGGGCGAATTTTGTCTCAATTACTGTGGAATCAGGACAGGAGATTCAACCGCTATTTAGATTAAGAGAATAGGGCTGGCTGAATAAGTATAGCAGTAGACACATCGACTAGGACTTTCGGCACCATTGTAGAGACGCGCCATGGCGCGTCTCTACATAAATGATGTGTCCTAACCGCTATGGCGGTTGCTATAGTTGTTGATTTGTGCAAGTAGGTCACCCTTACACGAAGACAAAAGCAGGGGTCTGTCAATGTTTTTAATTGTAAAATCTATTCCACAACTTACCACTGAGGAATTCCGCCTAATAAAAGTCCGGCGGCACACTTAGTTAACGGTTTAGAAAATAAATACCCTTGTCCTTGTTCACAGTTTAATAGTTTTAATTCAGTCAATTGTTCGAGAGTTTCTACACCTTCAGCAATCACATCCATTCTTAAACTATGAGCGAGAGTAATAATCGTTCGGATAATCTCAGTATTGCGATTTTTCGGATTCATCTTGCTAACAAAAGAACGATCAATTTTGAGAGTGTTCACGGGAAAGCGATGTAAGTAACTTAAGGATGAATATCCTGTGCCAAAGTCATCCACTGACAACTGGATATTTCTGGCTCTCAATTGTAGCAGCATCTTGGTGACAGTTTCAGCATTTTCCATTAAGATACTTTCAGTAATTTCTAGCTTTAAAAAACTGCCATCTAAACCTGTTTCTGCTAAAATATGATCAATTTGCTCAATTAGATCCGGCTCCTTAATCTGTTTGCCCGATAAATTGACACTCATTTTCAATGGCTCTGGTGTAGGGAATTGGGTGTGCCACATCCGCAGTTGACGACAAGCTTCATGAAGTACCCACTCTCCCAGAGGAATAATCAGTCCAGTATCTTCAGCAACTGGGATAAACTCTGCTGGAGAGACTAAACCAAGTTCTGGATGTCGCCAACGCACCAGTGCTTCAAATCCGGTTAGCATCCCTGTTACTAATGACGTGATCGGTTGATAATAAACTTCAAATTCCTGCCGTTCCAATGCTCGTCGCAAATCATTTTCCAATCTCAACAATTCTAGGGCGCGAGCATGCATAATTTTATCAAAGATTTCGTGACGGGCTTTGCCGAGTTCTTTTGCCCGATACATGGCAATATCAGCATCCCGCAAGATATCTTCGCTGCGCTCATATCCTGTGGAACTGAGAGCAATGCCAATACTAGCACTCGTAAACACTTCATGATTATTCAGGTTAAAGGGGGCTTTTAAGGTTGCCTGAATCCGCTCAGCTACACGAGTAGCATCTTTTATATCTTTGATATCTTCTAGGAGAATCGTAAATTCATCGCCACTTAAATGGGCAACGGTGTCAGTGGTTCGTACACACTTTTCTAGCTGACGGGCGGTGGCAGTTAGGAGTTGATCCCCGACATCATGCCCCAAGCTATCATTCACTACTTTAAAGCGATCCAAATCCAGGAACAGAACCGCAAATAAATAATCCTGATTCCGTTTGGCTAATTTAATTGCATGGTTAACCCGCTCCATAAATAGAGTCCGATTCGGTAACCTGGTTAAGTTATCATGTAAAGCATCGTGGCATAACTGTTCTTCGACGTGTTTGTGGTGACTAATATCAGTAACCGAGAAAACAATATGGGTGATAACTCCGTCGGCATCTTTTAAGGGAGCGCCATTAACCGAAAGGTATTTACGGGTTCCATCCGCCCATTCAATCGCGTGCTGGACATCGAAAACGGGTTGACCTGTTACCATCACCTGTTGGAATGGTAGTTGTTCCTCTGGAAAGGGTCCGCCTTGAAAATCAGTAATCTGCCAAGTAGGACAGTTGTATCGACGTTCTACTAATTCGGATTGAGTCAAACCGAGGACTTGCTGCGATCGCGCGTTGGCAAAGATGATGTTACCTTGAGTATCAACGACGGTAATCGCCGCTATACTGGTTTGCATGATGCCCTGGAGTAGGTCATTTTCGGGACAGAGTTGGACTTCGGCTTGTTTGCGTTGGGTGATATCCCTGGCAATCCCATCAATCCGAATCACAGTACCTGTCTCATCCGCGATCGCACAAACGCGATTGTGTATCCAGCGCACCTCCCCATCAGGTCGGACAATTCTGTATTCTACGGCTTGATTACCGCTTTCTCCTAAACTCTGAAACTGCTGCTGAACTCGCTGGCGATCATCGGGATGAATCATCAACTCCCATAGAGTTGGCTGATCATACAGTTCACAAAGGGTTCTGCCCAAAATGGTCTCGGCAGCTTGATTAATATACAGTAGCTTATAAGTTTGGGCTGACGCTGACCAAACGACCTCGTCTAGAGAATTGAGAATAGCCGGGATGAGCTGGTGTCTTTTTTGCGACTTGGGTTCTATTCCATTATCTTGAGTAATGTTCATGCCTAATTGTTTGTGCCAATGAGTTCTATCGGCGTCCCAAACAACCTTTTTCGAGACAGCCTCTGAATAGCTACATTGATTTGTTAATAATTCAAGAGGGAGCGACGTTTCCCTGTATCAGCGAATACCCTGACGCCATTGAGATAACCGTTGTTGTGCCGATTTGTCAAGGGAATGCATTAAAAAACGACCGCGAGATTGTTTGGGCGATCGTTGTCGGCGGCGGACTCGACGACTTGTGCAATGAACATCGCTAATTAACTGTTGCGAGGACATCCATTCTGCCCCATACCCAGTAACGGTTAGCTGCTGCGCCCGATCTGAAGTTGCGACGATTAATCGTTGCTTGAACAGCTTCGGTTTACTGCGAACAGCCGCACAAAATTTTTCGATGTAGCTATCGGCGGTCTGACCAAAATCTGTATAGCAGATGGATACATGGGGGGTTATATCTTCGTGGCGCGTTCCAGTCGGTTGATAGTGAGCGTCAAAGACGACTTTAGTTTTATAACCGCGAAAGGCACTATAGTTAATTAAAACCTCAACTAATTCTTGCCGCGCTGCCAATAGTCCATGGCGATCGCGCATCTTGGTCAAACTCGACTCGGTGCCGATGATGTTATAACCATCAACCAGTAAAGTAACCTGGGGTGGGGGAGAGGGCATTTTTCAAGGTTAATTTAATATTTTTTGTTAATTTTTCTCAATCTCCTCTTTATATTAATTTATGATGACAGTTTTGTCTCACCTAGAAGCCGTTGCTTGAGTCGCTCCGGTTCTCCCTGTGCTACCACCCGCCCATTTTCCAGCAAAAATGCGCCGTCACAGTAATTCAACTCTTCCAACCGATGAGTCACCCAAAGGGCGGTTAACCCACGACTTTTGACCAAGCGCTGAACTTGAGCCACCAGATCTAACTGAGTATCGGGATCAAGCAAAGCTGTTGGCTCATCCAATAAAAGGATCTCAGACTGACGCGCGATCGCACCCGCAATAGCAATACGCTGCTTTTGTCCCCCACTCAGAGCGTAAATCGGGCGTCGTTGTAAATCCAGCAAATTGACAGCGGCTAAGGCTTCGGTGACTCGGGCGCGAACTTGGGCGATCGAAAGTTTCTCCTCCACCAATCCAAACGCCACATCTGCACCGACTGTCGGCATAACCAGCTGATGGTCAGGATTTTGGAAGACAAATCCAATGAGTCCCGAAATCTGTATCTCACCCGAATCAGGTGACAATAATCCAGCTAGCAACCGCAACAATGTTGATTTACCACTGCCATTTGTCCCCAAGAGCATCCAAAACTCACCCTTGGGAACTTCTAGAGAGCAAGCGTCTAAAACCGATGCTCCACTAGACCAACTGAAGCATAGATCCTGTACCGTAATTGCGGTTTGAACCATGACGTTGGTGATTACTGTTGTTCTTCAGCTAAGGCAAAGAAACCGGGTGTACGCCCTGCCCCCACAGCACCAGATTTCTGAGAAATCATCACCGCACTGATCTCATTGGTGAGAACGCCAATTTTCTTATCGGACTGGTGTTCACACGTCAGTTCCATGAACTCAGGTTTACCCGAACTCATTGCTTTCATAATTTCCTGGTAAGTTTCTTCCGCCGCTTCTGCTGACTTCCGTTGCACGGATAAGGGGAAGGGCGTGTTTTTCAAAGTCAAGTCAATCGTGAACATGCTACTCTCAAGCGCGATACTCTCCCTCTTATCTTAGACGGGAGTTGGCACAGATGAGGGAGCTGGGGTGCGGAGGGGTGGAGGAGCTGGGGGAGCTGGGGGAGCTGGGGGAGCAGAGGGAGCTGGGGGAGCTGGGGGAGCTGGGGGAGCTGGGGAAGCTGGGGGAGCTGGGGAAGGACGAATGACGAATGACAAATGACAAATGACGAATGACGAATAACAGTGGCAAAATTTGAAAATTTCTTTTAAGATAAGTTCAAGACCGTAAAGAAAAGTAAACTTTACTCACAATCGGGTCAATTATCTGCTTAGGCACAGCCTGAGTCGGTTGACCGAGTAAGATGGCTTTTCTTTCGTACTTATAAATTCTTGGAGATCTACACGTTATGACAATAGCTGTCGGACGCGCTCCCAGCCAAAGAGGATGGTTTGACGCACTCGATGACTGGCTAAAGCGCGATCGCTTTGTATTCATCGGTTGGTCAGGTCTACTCCTGCTCCCTTGCGCCTACTTGGCGGTTGGAGCTTGGCTGACGGGTACAACTTTTGTGACATCTTGGTATACCCACGGTTTAGCCTCTTCCTACTTGGAAGGCTGTAACTTCCTGACTGTGGCGGTTTCCACTCCCGCCGATACCTTCGGTCATTCCCTACTGTTACTGTGGGGACCTGAAGCCCAAGGCGACT
>NZ_DS989883.1 GCF_000155555.1 Coleofasciculus chthonoplastes PCC 7420 | reverse complement strand
GTTCTCGATCATAAATAGCACTCGATAGATATTTTTAGATTTTCCGTAAAGTAATTGTCGGACTTGTTCTGGAAAAATCTCATGTTCAACAGCTAAAGCACAACGCTGGGGTTTTTCTTGAAGCGTTGCGATCGCATTCATCAATCCTCGGAACCAGCGATCCGCAAATTCTGGATTAAGTTCCCGATACCAACGATAGGCTTGCTCAATCTGAGCTTCAGCAATCGGGGTAATTTCAACCTGAAATGCCATAGTTCTGGTGAATTTCTTGGATAAAATCTCCAATAGGGCGAGTTTGTCCGGCATCAACTTCAGCCAAACCTTGCTGGATGCCTGCAATTGTTTCTAATTGATCAATCAATTGGCGCAGTTGCTTAGGGTTAATTTTGCCTGCTTCCAAAAAAGTAACCAGAACTTGGGCGCGATCGCTCACATCTGGCGGGAGTTCAGCTAGCTGAATTTGTCCGTTCTGATAAACGCCTTCAACTGTTCTTAGCATAGATAGCTTGATGGGTAATGACTCTTTCAATTTTACAACACTGGCGAAATTGCCTAATCACGAATAAACTTTTCTGTGTAAACACCCAAGACGCGATCGCATTCCCCATCCGATGCGATCGCGTTTTGAACAACCACAGCACGAGCTTCATACTGCGCTAAGTTTCCTGTTAAGTTTAAACGAGTTGTCTGTTGTTCCCACTCATATCCCAGTTCAACACCGATTGGATCAGGGAGTACATTCACAGTTGCGCCTGTGTCTAGTCAACCGGATGTGGCGACAGACTGTTGCTGATAAAGCAGGGTGATGGGTAAATATGGACGAAAGCCAGCTTCACCGAGTACCACATCAGCAGAGATAAAATGATATCGCTGGGCGTTAAGCTGTCATGTATTTAAATTGGGAATGTAAGGACAAGGTAACAGGCAACAGGAAACTGGCAAAACAAAAGCTTTTTATGGTAATCTATGTCTATAAAAAATTAGCAAAATTGTGGCATGAAGCCTATTCTATATAAAGGTCGATTAAAAACCTGGAAAGATGAGCGAGGTTTTGGTTTCATAAAACCGAATGATGGTAACAAAGATGTTTTTCTGCATATCAGTGCGTTAAAAGGAACAAGTCGCCGTCCAAAAGTCGGAGATATAATCCTGTATGAGCTAGCCACTGATTTAGAAGGGAAAGTACGTGCCTCTAATGCATCCATTCAAGGGGCAGCCTTACGCTCATTAGACCTGTCCCAAAATCAAAATCAAACCCAAGTCCCAAAAGAATTCAGGACTAATGTTCGGAAAAGTCCATTACCGACAAGGCATAAGAGAAAGAAGCGTGGGCGAGTTGAAATACTCATTAGCTTGGGGATTATGGCTGTTATTACAATTTTTGCAATGGAATTTAGGGCTAGCGATTCTCCATCTCCAATTACATATGTTACGAAACCTGGGTGCAATATCAAAGGCAACATTTCTATTAATACAGACGAAAGTTTATCATCTTCCGGGGATGGAAGACTATCAATCAACCATCATTGATCCCGCAAAGGGTGAACGATGGTTTTGTACAGAATCAGAGGCGATCGAGAGTGGTTGGCATAAAGCACCCAGGTAGCCTCAGCCACCAAAGCGTGCAGAGGTAATTATGTGAGGGCGCAAGCCTTGCGCCCCTACGTTTGGGTGTACCGTTAGCACTTGAGAGCCGCTACAGAGTTTTCTGCGTTAGGTAAGGTAGGAGCGATCGCGTCATTGATTATTGTGCTACTGTTTTTCAGAAGTTCTAGCATCGATATCTTTTGTTGGGTTTCCTGGCGTCAACCCAACCTACAACTACAACTAGCATCGATTTCGATTACTGGACTACTGTTCTAGAGCGTCAGTTGGCGTAATAGCAGTTAGCGGTAGGTAATACAAATCTGGGTTGATTACCTCCTTTATAATCCAGTCCGCGCAGGCGGACTTTGTTTGTGTAGCAGCGATTTTAATCGCCGTGACTTCTTGAACTGATACGCTATAAATTATGCTCGATCGCTCGATTCAGATTCCACGCCGCACTAATTAAAGATACATGGGTAAACGCCTGAGGAAAATTGCCCAACGCTTCACCACTCGAACCCGTTTCCTCGGCATACAATCCTAAATGGTTGGCATAACTGAGCATCTGCTCAAAAATCAGTCGAGCTCGCTCAAGTCGCTTAGTGTCTACTTTTCCCGCCCTTGTCAACGCCTCAACGAGCCAGAATGTACAGAGATTAAACGTTCCTTCTGTTCCCGAAAGACCATCCGGCGCTTCTTCGGGGTTATACCGATACACTAAACTATCAGAAACCAGTCCCCCTACTTCTGGCGGGGAATTAATCGCATCCAGGGTTTTCAACATACGAGGATCAGTGGGAGACATGAAGAAAACTAAGGGCATAATCAGATTACTGGCATCTAGGGACGTGCTACCGTAATATTGAACAAAAGCTTGACGCTCCTCACTCCATCCCTTCGTCATAATTTCTTCATAGATGCGATCGCGTTCCGTAAGCCATCGCTGGTGATCCGCTGGAAATGAGCGCTTTTGAGCCAACCGTAAGCCACGATCCAGCGCAACCCAACACATTAGATTAGAGTAAATATAATCCTTGCGTCCCCCGCGTGTTTCCCAGATTCCTTCATCTTGGCGTTGCCAATTATCGCAAACCCAATTCAGTAACCGCCGTAGGGATCGCCACAAGTCATAGGAAATCGGGGTGCCATATTTGTTGAACAAATACACCGAATCCATCAACTCGCCATAGATATCAAGCTGTAACTGCTTATAAGCCCCATTACCAATCCGAACCGGGTAAGATCCCTTATACCCCTCAAGATGATCCAGAATCTCTTCATCAAGATTATGATAGCCATCAATACCATACATAATCTGCAACGGATCATCGGAATCCAACTCCTGACAGCGATTTTCCAAGAACCGCATGAACTGGGCGGCTTCCTCGGTAAACCCGATACGGAGTAAAGCATACACGGTAAAGGATGCATCTCGAATCCAGGTATAGCGGTAATCCCAATTTCGGGAACCCCCAATCATTTCCGGTAAGCTACACGTCGGCGCTGCTATAATTGCTCCCGTGGGTTCGTAGGTGAGTAACTTCAACGCCAGGGCGGAACGTTCCACCGTCTCGCGCCATCGACCTTCATAAGTACATTTGCCAATCCAGCGTCGCCAATACGCCACCGTATCGTCAAAGAGTTGCATCGCTTCTTGATGGCGAAGTGGCAAACTACACCCCCCATCCTGGTCAGTTTCTTGCAGCACAAAAACGGCGGTTTGTCCAGACTCTAACGTAAATTCGGTGAAGACACCGCATTCATCTTGTTTTAAGGGAACATCCGTCACCAATCCCAAACTCAGAGACGGCGACTTAAAACACGCCCCCGTGGATGAGAGAATCGTCTCGTGGCGATCGCGGGCATAATTAAAAGCAGGATAGCATTCTAAGCGAAACTTCATCTTGCAGCGAACGACTCTCACTTGCCGCACTAACCAGTGATACCCTTGCTGATTCACAGGCATACCCACAGGCATAAAATCAATAATCTCACCCACCCCACAAGATGCCAAGAAGCGAGTCACCAACACATTCGTTTCGGGCCAATATAACTGTTTATGAGTGACACCATCCACACAGGGAGCAATCTTAAAATGACCCCCTTTCTCAGCATCCAGTAACGCGGCAAAAACACTCGGAGAATCGTGTCGAGGAAAGCAAAACCAGTCAATTGAACCTCCTAAGCCAACTAAGGCTGTGGTGTGCATATTGCCGATAATGCCGTAATTCTCGATAGATTGATATGCCATTGAATTATGAATGTTTAATGTTCAATTTTGAAGTTTAATCCACCGTCCCTTAATTAAGGAAAAATGACAAATGACGTAGCTTGCTTCTTTTGGGAAGCGAGTATGACGAATGACGAATGACATAAGACTATTCCCCAATTTCCGCCAATTCCAACCAACGTTCTGTGGCTGTATCAATAGTATGAGTCAAGGTTTCTAATTTCTGATAAAGTTCCTGCACCTGATCCACTTTACCAGGAGATGAATTATACAGCGCTTTTTCCACCTCTGCCTTCTCCGCTTCCAGTTGGGGAATTTTATCCTCTAATTCTTCAAACTCGCGCCGTTCCCAATTAGAAAGCCGACGCGGTTTTCCATTACCAGACGATTGCGTTGTCAGCGTTTCCCCATTTGCCGACTTTTCTGACTTCTGTTGCATCTTAGCACTGGCTTCAGCCGATGCTGCTGCTTCCGCTTCCTTGTAATCCAGATACACAGAATAGTTACCCGGATACTGACGCAGACTCCCTTCTGATTCTAAGGCAAAAATTTTGTTGACGGTGCGATCTAAAAAATAGCGATCGTGAGATACCACAATCACACAGCCATTGAAATTTTCTAGGTAATCTTCCAATACCGAAAGCGTTTGTACATCTAAATCATTGGTCGGTTCGTCCAAAATTAGCACATTGGGAGCGCTCATTAAGACGCGCAACAAAAATAGGCGGCGCTTTTCTCCCCCAGACAGTTTATGAATGGGAACATATTGTTGATTTGGTGGAAACAGAAAACGCTCTAACATTTGTGATGCCGTAATCAGCGTTCCATCCCCAGCTTGCACATATTCTGCCACTTCTTTGAGGTAATCAATCACCCGCTGATTTTGATTGCTTGCCGTTAGTAAATGATCAGAATGCTGATCAAAATAGCCGATATGAATCGTTGCGCCAATATCCACCTCACCTGAATCTGGCTCAATCCGCCCAGTGATAATATCCATTAATGTAGATTTACCACTACCATTTTCGCCAATAATGCCAACCCGATCATCGGGACTAAATTCGTAAGTAAAGTCTTGGATTAACGTGCGATCGCTGTACCCCTTGGAGACATTCTCTAACTCAATGACTTTCTTGCCAATCCGACGACTGGCTGTGGAAATATCGACTTTGCCTTGAGCCTGTTTAAACTCTTGATCCTGCATCTGATGGATGCGATCAATTCGCGCTTTCTGCTTCGTACTCCGCGCTTTTGGACCTCGTTTCAGCCATTCCAACTCTCGCCGCAATACATTCTGATGTTTCCGTTCTTGACTGACGGCAGTTTCTTCGGCGAGGGCTTTTTTCTCTAAGTAGTAGGCATAGTTGCCATTGTAGGTATAAATATCACCTCGGTCAATTTCAATAATCCGATTGGTGACTTGATCCAAAAAATAGCGATCGTGGGTAATTAATAGAATGGCTCCCGGATAGGATTTTAAATATCCTTGTAACCATTCTACCGACATGGCATCTAAATGGTTGGTGGGTTCATCCATCAGTAACACATCGGGTTCTGATAGTAACGCTGTCGCCAAGGCGATGCGCTTCCGATAACCTCCAGATAAATTGCCAATTGGTGTATCAAAGTCTTGAATTCCTAGTTTAGTGAGGATGACTTTGGCACTGGTTTCTAAATCCCAAGCACCTAGAGTTTCGATGCGCTGTGTCACCTGAGATAAACGTGCCATGACTTGTTTATCGTCTGAATTTCGTGCCAATTTGTGGGATAATTCCTCATAATCCCGGATGAGTCTCATCTGTTCACCACTATCGGCAAAGATCTGTTCTAATACGGTACGATTTTCATCTAAGTTAGGTTGTTGGGGTAAGTAGGCAATTCTCGCGCCGGGATTGACCAGAAATTGACCACCATCAATGGGTTCGAGTCCAGCAATCATTTTTAATAGAGTGGATTTGCCTGATCCATTCGTACCGATTAAGCCGACTTTATCGGTAGTATCGAGGCTAAAGCTGGCATCTTTGAGGATTTCTTTAATGCCAAAATCTTTTTTAACGGATTGCAGCGTGAAGATACTCATTCAGTTTCTAAGTTGATCCTATTTATAAATTTGCCCTGTTTATTGATTAATTGATGGGAAAACAGTTTCTTGATATTATCCCTCATCCTTATTTTCACGCTAACACGTTCAAATTAAATTCGCGATCGCAACTACAGACAGATCCCCGACTTCTTGAAGAAGTCGGGAATTTTGCTTAAGGCTGTAGTAAGTTGACACGGATAGCTACGTCTCCTCCCCGATTCTGCTGCACTCGATTTGTGTCACCTGATGGCGATAGCTAAATAGTTGTTCGAGTTGGGCGTCTACCCACCAACCCAACAGCCTCTCGACTAGCCATCCTCCCGGTAATCCATATTCAATCCTATCGGTTAAGCGGGTTTTGCCTGCTTCTGGACTAAATTGGTGGCGATGAACCCAATACGCCATCGGTCCTTCCTTCTGTTTATCAGTAAAGATGGAATAGGGTTCGCATTCGATGTGAATCGCTACCCAGCGCAGCGGAATTGGACCAAAAAACAGACGAAATTCCGAAATCGCACCCACACCTAACCCACCTTCGCGACGTACAACCTGAACAGGTTGCCAAGGCGGAGTAAGTCGTTCTAGGATATCTTGACGCTCGTGAAAGTTCCAGACAACCTCCACGGGTGCGTCAATGAGCGTGGACTTGCGATAGTGCAACATAAAACTATTATCACTGATTTTTCAGGTTGATTCCCAGCGCGTTGAACTTGGCACGATCTAGGGTATCGTGATGTCAGACCCATAAGTTTTATCTAAGTTCAGTATCAAGTTACACAATACGTCAACGCGATCGCTAACATCTCGTTTCCATACTGAAAACAGCACAGTCAACAGCGTTGAAAACAGGGAATTGGGGGATTTATGACACGGAATTTGACCAAGCTGCAACTGACGAACATCGGCTGGACAGATGGTTTTGCTATTTGGCGAGTCCGGAACCTGAATGATATCGATATTCAGTATAATTGGGATGTTTATGAAACTGGTCAGGCGGGTCAGGGGATTGCTTTAGCCAAATACGATGTATTTTTCTACACGTCTCTAGTCAGAGGACCAAATACAGCGAGAGTATTAGTCAATGGTATCCAGCAAATGGTTAAATCCGCCCATTTAAACTATGCATTTTATCATAGTATTGAACCCCTGCCTGAACCCATTCCTCCCAGTTTAGAACTCCAGAGTCTTGAGCAGAAACAGCTTTGTGTGATGGTTTAGGGATCTGTCAATTAAAATGAGGACAAGGGGATAAGGAAGATAGGGGAGGGTTTCTCAATCACCTGTTTCCCAAATACCAATCACTTATAGCCATGCAACAGTTAGAAAAAAAACTTACACTTGAAGACTTTCTGGCAATGCCAGAGTCAGATGTAACTCACGAATTAGTCAAGGGCGAGGCAGTACCAAAAATGTCACCAAAACGATTTCATGCTAGGGTAACGGGTGCTTTGTATACGCTTTTGAACCAGTGGTGTCAGGAATGGGGAGAAGTGAATCCCGAATGGGCGATCGCGTTAAAACGTCGGGGTGAAGACTGGGTTCCTGTGCCAGATTTGACCTATATTTCTTATCAGCGACTACCGACAGACGTGATGGAAGATGAACCTTGTCCAGTTCCCCCAGAATTAGCCATTGAAATTATTTCACAGGGACAAAGATTTGGCACATTGATCGAGAAAGCCACCGATTATCTAGAAGCGGGAGTCTTACGAGTTTGGATTGTCGATCCCCACGCCAGAAGTATCACCGTTTTCTATCCCGATGCGCCACCGCGAACCTATACGAAAGATATGGTGATCACCGATTCGTTGTTTGAGGGATTAGAATTGACGCCGCAGCAGATATTTGGCGAAGCGAGATTACCTGAGAAGGATTAATCTGCTTTTGAAACCCCTTTTTATAGCTTGGGTATTTTTTCCTTCTGCCCTCTTCTGCCCTCTGCCTTGTTCCTTACACCGCTATCAGAAAAAATGTACCCCTTGCTCCTCCAGCTTCCCCGGCTTCCCTCGCTCCCCCTCACCACAGCACTTATTCAGCAGCCCCTACTTACTCACCAGGCGGTTGGGTAAACCTCACCCCCCGACTCCAGGAGTCACGCTAGGATATTTACATAAGTTAACAATCCTAGCGTAACCATGATTAATCTGATCGAATCCACCAAAGACTACTGGAGAAAGCTCGACGAGTTAGAAGCTGCCTACAAGCGAGGCGATGTCTCCGTTGAGGAAGTCGATGTTAGAGTGGCTCAACTCATGGATGAACTCGGTCATGAACGTAGAGTCACCTTAAGTTCCATAAGGCAAAGTGTACTTCGGCTTTGGCAAGACCAACGCGAAACTCTCATTGGCTTCGCTTTTCTGGCAATTTTGACTTATGCTTGGTTCATCTTCAATTAGGCTAAATCGGTGGAGAACGTTAACGTGAATGATACTGACTGGCATGATGGTGGGCAATGCCCACCCTACGGTATATCCATGGTTTTGGTACTCCCAAATTGCTGATTGAGGGTGCTATTCAACTTAAACTTAACGGTGGGAATTATCATTTGTCATACTCGCTTCCCTTGAAGAAGCAAGCTAGGTTATTGGTAAGGGTTTAAGGGCTATTGACAGAACGGTATGGATTTGGATTAATTTCCACCAATATACTTATATTCAGTTGTCAAAAAAATAGGTGAATCTCTAATGGAAAAAACTACATTTGGAGCAGGATGCTTCTGGGGAGTCGAGGCGGCATTCCGTCGATTAAACGGCGTTACGTCTACATCCGTTGGCTATATGGGAGGACATTTTCCTAACCCCTCCTATCTAGATGTTTGTGCCAGAATTACTGGACATGCAGAAGTGGTGCAAGTCCAGTATGACCCGTCTCAGATTTCCTACAATGACTTGCTGAATGTTTTTTGGTCAATTCATGATCCTACCCAATATAATCGTCAGGGACCTGATCGCGGAGAGCAATACCGCTCGGTTATATTTTTCCACAATTCTGACCAGGAGAAAATAGCCAGAGAATCAAAGCGCAAGCTTCAGATGTCTGGTAAGTATGACCAGGATATTATGACTGAAATCAACCCCGCTTCTGATTATTATTTCGCCGAAGATTACCATCAGCAGTATTACGAGAAGAAAGGACGATCTTAATTGTCATTGGTCATTGGTCATTGGTCATTGGTCATTGGTCATTCGTCATTCGTCATTCGTCCTTTGTTAGGGACAGGGTAAAGTAGAGTTTTAAGTTAGCTCACAACTTCCCCATCTTCCTCATCTCCCCCATCTCCCCCATCTCCCTCATCTCCCCCTCACCTCACCACTCCCAACAGCAGCCCCTATTTATCACTAGGCGAGTTTTCTAGCTGGATGACGACTTTAACGTCATACTCCTCTTCAAACACGACTTTTTTATCTTCTAAACTCCAAACTTCTAAAGCACAGGTATCATTGGGATCTACAGGTGTCAGACGCAAACACAATTCTTTGTCCTCTGATATATAGTGGCAGCGGATTTTGGAAATTGCCCCAATCTGTCGGCGATCTAGGGCAACCGCTAAACGTAATAAAGGACTGATTTCTTTGACTAGATGCCGATAGTATTTGTTGGGTAAATTACTGTAATTGTCGTGCTTTTTCTTGGGTGAACTCTTGCGATGGTAACGAGCCAAGTTAGCGATCACTTCAATCTCAATATCAGTAAAGCCGAGTAATTCACCGTTGCGAATCAGGTAATAGGAATGCTTATTGTGGGCTGAATGACTCACATACAAACCACAATTATGCAAAATTGCCGCCGCCCACAACAATTCTCGTTCTTCATTTCCCCAATTGTGTAGCTGTCCTTTAGTTTGGTTAAATAAGCTGACGGCAAAGTTAGCCACCCGTTCACTAGAGGCTAAGTTAACATGATATTTTTGCGCGACTTTAATGATATTGCGTTTGCGAACTTCGCCTTGATACCGCAGTCTGTCTTCTATTAAGCCTTGGGAAAGCATCCAGTCTACAATGACTCCCTCTCGCAAGGCGCGTTCCCCGACGGTGAGAGACTGAATGTCTAACATCGTCATGGTTTCTAGTAAAATAATTGCACCCGCAACGATAATTTCGGCTCGTTTATCCGCCAGTCCAGAGAGTTTTTCCCGTTCAGCACAGGTGAGTGAGGCAAGGTGTTTGACGATATCTTTTAGGTCATGGCGGTTGAATTCATAACCATTCAGGGGACTGGGTATTACTCCTAAATTTTCTTTGGCGTGAAGGGCGGCTAGGGTTTCAATTGTCCCCGATGTGCCGACTAAACGGGGTTTTTCTCCGGGTTCGATATTGGCTAAGACATCTTCAACGGCGCGTTCGATTCGTCCCCGAATATAGGCTTGTAAATATTGAAACTCGCGATCGCTAATCGGATCAGTGGTAATGAATTCGCGGGTCAAGCGTACTGCACCGACTTTGGTGCTGGTGAGGGAACGGGGGGCGTGACTGTCGCCTAAGATTAATTCCGTTGAACCGCCACCAATATCGATGATGATGTGAGGTTGGTTGTGAAACTCCATTCCTGACAAGACGCCCAGATAAATCCGCCGTGCTTCTTCTTGACCGGAAATGAGGTTGACAAATAACCCTAATTGTGAATCAACTTGTTGTAAAAAGTCGCGTCCATTGGGGGCTTCTCGTACCGCACTCGTCGCCACAGCAACCAGCTGATCGGCTTGGAAGCTTTTCGCTAACTCCTGACAACGTTGCAATGCCGCGATCGCACGTTTGATGGCTTGGGGGGTTAAATTTCCGGTGTGGGGATCACGTTCCCCCAGTCGCACCGTATCTTTTTCTTTCGCGATAATCGTAAACGAAGGAAGCGTCGGGTCAATCCGGACAATGACCATGTGAATCGAATTCGTGCCAATATCAATGGCAGCCAGAATTCTCTCAGTGTTGGTGGTTGGAGTCGAAACTCCTGCTGAATTCCCTTGAGCAGCTAAATCGATCATTCTTGTATTCGGGATTACAACTCTAGGCGTGATGCTACTGATAAAGATAACTTTAAATCTGCTCAAATCGACAGTAGCAAAGTGTTGCGTTATCTTAACGATATAGATTTACACCTAATTTGGTGAAGACCCGATAAAAGACCTGAGCATCGATGCTGACCGACCAACACCCTCCCTCAATACCAACTTGGCTCGCGATCGCGCGGCTGTTGCGCTGGGATAAACCAGCCGGACGCTTAATTTTGATGGTTCCCGCGCTGTGGGCAGTTTTCTTAGCCGCCCAGGGTACACCGCCGATTCCCCTCGTTGGTGTAATTATTCTAGGAACCTTAGCCACCAGTGCGGCGGGTTGTGTCATCAACGATTTGTGGGATCGCGATATTGATCCGCAAGTCGAACGCACCAAAGAACGTCCCTTAGCCTCTCGCGCCTTGTCTGTACAAGTTGGCGTGGTGGTGGTGTTAGTGGCGATGAGTTGTGCAGGTATCCTCGCCCTGTATCTCAATCCCTTCACCTTTTGGCTGTGCGTCGCCGCCGTTCCCGTGATTGTATTTTATCCGTCAGCCAAGCGCGTTTTTCCGATTCCCCAGTTGGTATTATCCATCGCTTGGGGGTTTGCTGTCTTAATCAGTTGGAGTGCGGTTACTGGGAATTTACAACCCGCCACTTGGTTTTTGTGGGCAGCAACGGTAACGTGGACATTAGGCTTTGACACTGTTTACGCGATGTCAGATCGGGACGATGACCAAAAGCTTGGGGTTAAGTCTAGCGCCTTGTTTTTTGGAGACTACGCCCCGGAAGCCGTTGGTCTATTTTTTACCGCTACGGTGGGATTTTTGGCGAGATTGGGGTTTGTCATGCAGCTACACTGGGGCTTTTGGATTGCTTTAGGTGTAGCAATTATCGGGTGGATTTGGCACTATACACGACTGCGCCAAGCTGATATTCCCAAACCCGTTTATGGGGAAATTTTTCGCCAAAATGTCTGGATTGGTTTTGTTCTATTGGCAGGGATGATTGGAGGTTTGGTTTTGTAGAGATAACTATACCAAAAGGTAGAAGACAGCAGGTGATTGATTACTGATAAGCTGATGTGCATTGAAATTGTATATCATCTGTTCCCGGTTCCCCGTTCCCTGTTGCCTTTTAAGTATTCAACCGGACATGATATCATTCATCTAAATAGCGCTCATCAAAAGAATCATGAAAAAAATACACACCTTATCGGCGGTAATGAGTACCTTAATCCTGGTACTTGTGAGCGCACCTAGAGGAAATTCGCAAACGCCTGATTTGACGCCCCAAGAACCGACGAATGCCTATCCTCCTGAGATGGTTCAAATTTATATCGAGAACTGTGTTGGCGATCGCCCAGAGGAAGTCAGGGCATTTTGTACCTGCACGATTGAGAAGATTCAAGAGACTTACACCCTAGATGAATTCATGCAAATTGGTCAAGACTTGCAAGCCGGTAGGGCAGAACCGGAGGAGTTTAGGCAAATCATTACTTCTTGTGTACCCAATCAAGTTAATTAGAGTCTGCTGAATGAGTTTTGTGGTGGGGAGAGGCAACAGGGAACAGGGAACAGTTTTCATAACTTAAACCAAATTACTCTACTGTATCAGTGGCGGCGTGGCACAGCTAAAATAGTGCAAATTAAACCTATACTCAGGGGAATCAATTCAAAATTAGAATTCTTTGATTTTGAATTCAAACCATGCTACATCGCTTATCAAAAGAGGGACTTATCTGCATCACCCAACCGAACCACGCCTGGGTTTCTGGTGAATTAGCCCGGGCTTGGGGAAATGAACAATTCGGTCAGTTTCTCCCACCCAAAGAACTCTGTCTCGCCGCCGAACAACATGATATCGGCTGGCTGTTGTGGGAACAAGCGCCCACTCTCAACCCCGAAACTGGCTATCCCTATCGCTTTACTGAACTCCCAACCCAAGTCCATATTGATATCTGGACGGGTGCGAAACAGCTAGCAATGCCTTGGGGGAGGTATGTTACGTTATTCGTTTCACTGCACGGTACTGGGCTATATGAGCGATATCGAAGTTGGCAGAAAAACCCGGAGTCTAGCCGAATTGTACAGGATTTTCTGAACAGTGAGTATGCCTTTCAAGAACAGCTTATTGCTACGTTGAAAAATGACCCCCATTATGTCCCTTATGTGACACCAGAAGTGATCAAGCGCAACCAAAAACTGGTAGCGACGTGGGATGCTCTTTCACTAATTTTGTGTCAGAATGTGTCGGGTGAACAGCAGGTTGAGCAGGTTCCTACGGCTGATGGTGAAACTGTTCTAGGGTTGACTCATGTTAATGATGATCCTCATCAAATCATTCTATCTCCTTGGCCCTTTCAGGAGAGTGAGGTAAGGCTGGTTTATGAAGGGCGGCTATTACGAGAAACGTTTACGGATGAAATGGCGATGCGAGAGGCGCTGAGACGCGATCAGGGGCTAACTCTTACCACTATTTTGACACCAGAGTAGGTTTCATGCACTTATCCAAAGTTGACCCTAACAGTCGAGCGAATAACGAATGCGATCGCGATAATTGAACTAGCCATCTAGTACAAAGCAAGTCAAGTGCGGCAATGTTCTCCAGAGGTTAAGTTATATAGCAATCCTAAATAGGTTATGGCAATTTTCACAACTGTGATCCCTGCTATACATTGGTTTCAAGCTTCTTATCTGTCACCACTCAATAGGATTGCTATAGTGATTCATGGTAACACTTTAGTCACGGGATCAAAAATAATGCTTTGTGCTATTAAAGGAACGGATAATAAAAAAATTATTGCCAAAGATGCATCTAAACAAGATGTCCCATTTTATTGTCCGAAGTGTTCCAAAGAGGTATGTCTCCGGAAAGGACGAATACGGATTCATCACTTTGCTCATAAACCACCTGTTACCTGTGGACATGGGATAGGAGAGTCAGAAGCACATCGTCAATGCAAAACCGAGATATATAAGTCTCTTTTGAAACATCCCAAAGTCCAGGATTGTGAACTAGAAAAGAATTTAGGAAGTGTCATACCTGATATCTTTGCTGTAATTGATGGTACTCCTGTTGCTCTGGAAGTGCAAATCAGTAGCCTCACTATAGATGAAGTTATTCGGAGAACAGAGGACTATTCAAAAAAGAAGATTTATCTCCTATGGTTAGGCTTACGGAATAAGGAGTTCAACGAGGAAAAATATTCTCCAAAAGCATGGGAAAAATGGTTGCACGCTATGTATTATGGTCGAGTATATTACTGGGTAACTGGTTTAAAGTTACAACCTATCCACTTTAGCGACTATCATCTTTATGTGAAAGAGTCTACTTGGTATGAAGATGGAGAGGAGAGATCGGCGGGTGGATATTACAAATACTCAAAACGCTACAAAACACCAATAAAGGGAAAATTAGTCAATATCACTGAGCATTTTCAAGCAATGTATAGACAAATATGGAAAGGAGGAAATATATTTATACCGGAATGCAAACTGTATATTGATAGGCAAAATACATGGTGGAAATCAGAGTAATACCTTTTTTCAAGGTAGGCGTTGATTAAATGTTTTGGCTGTTTTCACCTCGACGTTCAGCCACTTCTCGATTGACTTCATCCCAATCTAAAAGGGGTTCACCTGTGGCAAGAATCTGCTGACGAATTTGCCAAAGTTTTCTTCCTAAAGGTGTTTGTCCTACTTCTACTCGGTTAGCTGAGAGCAAACGCTCGTATTCAGCGATGGAAAGCATGACAACCTGAGGCTTCCCCTCAGATTCGATAATCAAAGGCTGTTGCTGTTCAACAACCTGCTGGATTAATTCACCAATGTGGTTACCGACTTCTGTGGCGTTAATTGCTCGTGACATTACTGATCTCCTAATTGCTCTGTTCTCAAGGTTAACCTGTTGGAATGGCAGCGCGATCGCACGCTCTACCCGATCATCCTTGACTCAACACAGACACAATGTACTGATTGAGGCTCACATTTTCCCTGTCCGCTTTCTCAGCTAAACGACGATGCAACGATTTCGGCATCCGCAGGAGTAGCTTTCCACTGTAAGTATCATCCGTACTGGGTAAAGGAATCTCATCTCCAGCTTCATAAGCTGTCTCAATCCACAACTCCCGCGCCTCATTTATGTTTGCGATCGTCTCATCCAACGTTTCACCTTGAATCAGACATCCAGACAAATCTTTAATCTGAGCTACATATCCCCCCTCTGGATCGGGATAAAGTGTTACTGAATACTGAAGATTCAAATAATAGTCCAATGGCTAATTTCTCTAACTTTCCCATCCAGCAATATGATCATCACAGGTAGCATCATAGCAATCATTTAAACGCGCTGTTCTGCTCTAAGTCCACTCTTCCACAGCCGAAGCAGTAGGAGATGCGATCGCCAAACTCCCATAAGCTACGATGAATCCAAAGACCTTACACAAAAAACATGTCTGAGCAAGTGCGCTATGTTACCAATGAACAGGGGGAGCGAGTTGGTGTCTTATTAGATTTGGAAGCCTATAATCGACTGGCGAACCCACTAGCTGTGGATGAGGAATGTTTAATCGGCTTGAGCCGAGATGAACTAAAAGCCTTAGCCGATAGTAGGCTAGCTCCCGCCGCACAACATCAATTGGACGATCTGCTAGTTCGGAATGCAGAATCTCAACTCTCTGCTGACGAAATTGCCAATCTAGATCATCTGCTCGCACAAGTCGATCAACTGACAATCCTCAAAACCCGCGCCAGGTATACCCTGCACCGCCTAGAAACCTTGGCGACAGTGGCGTGAGCGCATATATTCCTGTTGAGTTACAGCGACAAGTTCGCACCCATTTTAGACATTGCTGTGCCTATTGCCGCACGGCTGAAGCACTGACGGTTGTAATTTTTGAATTTGAACACATTATCCCTCGCTCAGTTGGTGGAGATACAATTTTTGAGAATCTGTGCCTTTCTTGTCCTACCTGTAATCGCTACAAAGCCACTCTTCAAACCGGATTAGACCCCACTACCCAGCAGACGGTTCCTCTGTTTCATCCCCATCGCCAAGTGTGGGAGAAGCATTTTACCTGGAGTAAGGATGCGACAGAGTTAATCGGGTTGACACCTGTTGGTCGAGCAACGATCACTACCCTCAAGATGAATCGTCCCCAGTTGATTCGCGTGCGTCGGATGTGGGTCAAGCTAGGGGAACATCCACCAAAATTTGAGTGAGCTTCGAGTCAGTCTTGCTTGGAGAGGGGATTGCGATCGCGCGATCGCACTTTGCCAGGAAGATATATCTACCCCCCGGAAGAACTGCCGGATCTAGAATAGAAAGAGTTTCTGAGGTTCTCTGTGAAGCTAAAGCACTTACTGTTACCCCTAGGAATTCTAGCCGTCGTTGCGATCGCCTTCTTTGCCTACGATGCGGCTACGGCTCCCTTGCCAGAAGGATTCCCGCCGCCAACACCAGATGGAAAAATTGAGGTCAAACAATATCCAGCCTACCGCTCTGCCACAGTGCGCTACTCAGGAGAACTCTCAATGGCAGCTAATAGGGCATTTGACCCTCTCTATCGCCATATCAGTTCTAACAATATCTCGATGACGGCTCCAGTAGAAACCCGTTATCCAGTTAGCACCCTGGAAGCCAATCAAATGGGTACACCCGATGAACAAGGTGAAGCGCTGGTTTCATTCCTCTACCGCAGCACGGATATCTACCCCGACGAAATTAGCCAAAACATTCAAGTTGAAGATATCCCACCCATGACAGTCCTCAGCCTTGGGTTAAAAGGGAGTTAGGATTACTCCAGCTATCAAAAAAGCATCGAACGGTTACGAGAGTGGTTAGCACAGCATCCAGAATGGACTGTTGTCGGCTCCCCTCGCCGCTTCTTCTACGATGCTCCCTATGTCCCCGAACCTGCCAAGCGCAGTGAAATCCAAATTCCGATTCGCCTGGTAGAAAGAGAGGGTTGATCAAGTCGAACTAGAGGTGAAGCGATGGATACCACCACGAGAGAGCAGGACATAGTAAAACAGGTGATTCAACGATACGCTCAGTTTAAACCTTCTCACGGCGATATTCGACTCGACACGGTGTTTGACGACGCGCAAAACCGCTATGCATTGATGCAGGTAGGTTGGGATAGAGGACGACGGGTGAGGGGAAATTTGATTTATGTGACTTTGAATGAGGGCAAGGTTTGGGTGGAATATGACGGGATGGAACAGGGAATCAGCAAAGACTTAATCGCCGCAGGTATTCCTCCAGAGCGAATTGTTCTTGCATTTCTCCCTGAAGAGCAAACTGCTGCAACGGCTTGCATTTAAACAAGGAAAACATCATGAACGAGGAAAATAAATCGATTCACGACTTCGATTTTAAATTAATCTGCGAATATTTTTCAAGCCTAGAACGACAAGGACCTGGGAGTCCCGAAGTAACGATTAAAGCTTTGAGCTTTATTGATAATCTGACAAATGAATCACAAATTGCTGATATTGGTTGCGGCACCGGTAGTCAGACAATGGCAATGGCTAGTTGTACGTCAGGGTATATTACAGGAATCGACTTATTTCCCGGCTTTATAGAGCTATTCAATCTTAACGTACATAAACTGAATCTTCAGGATAGAGTCAAGGGTATTGTTGGTTCAATGGAGAATCTTCCTTTTCAGAATGAAGAATTAGACTTAATCTGGTCAGAAGGAGCAATCTACAATATCGGGTTTGAACGAGGCATAAACGAATGGCATAAGTTCTTGAAGACAGGAGGCTTTATTGGCGTTTCAGAGGCATCGTGGTTTACCGAAGAGCGACCTGATGAAATCGACGCATTTTGGAACGATGCTTATCCGGAAATAGATACTATTTCAAACAAGGTGGCACAAATGCAAAAAGCCGGATATATTCCAATTGCAACTTTTGTCCTGCCCGAAAGCTGTTGGACTGACAATTTTTATACGCCGCAAGTTTCTGCACAGAAAAACTTCTTGAAAAAATATGCAGGCAATAAAACAGCCGAAGAGTTCATAGAAAACGAAATACATGAAGCTGAATTATATTACAAATACAAAGAGTTTTATGGCTATGTTTTCTATATTGGCAAAAAAATTAAATTTAACGATTGAATGTTTGATGGTTTTGTCAACCCTTTAATACTCGCTTAAAACTGACATTTGTTTGATTACGGTTTTGGCTATGCTCGACAATCTTGCGCGAAAACGCTTGATCAGCATTAAAGATGCTGCTGAAGCGATTGTTCGACAGCGAACAATTATTCCAGATCACCAGGCACTTCTAGTCGCGATTTCAGGGATAGATGGTTCAGGGAAAGGCTATCTCACCGACAAAATTGCCACCCTACTTTTGAAACGGGGTCTCAATATCGCAAACATCAATCTTGATGGTTGGTTAAATCTGCCTGAAAAACGCTTTAGTAAAATCAATCCACCGGAACAGTTCTACCGACATGCGATTCGTTTTGAAGAGTTATTTGGTCAACTCGTCTTTCCATTACGCAATCGCCGCTCCATTTATCTTGAGGCAGATTTCACGGAAGAAACAGCTACGAAATATCACAAACATATATACAGCTTTGAGGAAGTAGATGTTATCTTGCTAGAAGGAATCTACTTACTAAAGCATCAATTTCAGTCATATTACGATCTCTCTTTCTGGATTGATTGCAGCTTTGAGACAGCCCTAGAACGGGCGATTGCTCGTTCACAAGAGGGATTGTCTCCAGAAGAAACAATTCAGGCATATCAGACGATTTATTTCCCGGCTCAGAAGATTCATTTTGAGCTTGATCAACCGCAACGATCTGCGATCGCAAGAATTAACAACGATCCCAGATTAGGAGGGTGAATACAACAAGAGAGTAGAGAAAAGCATGGATATAAACATACATAAGTTACTGGACATCCTTGGAGGCATTATTCGTTCGAGAAAATCCCAAGCCCCAATTGATTCTTTCATCGATGCCTCAACCTACGCGATCGCACCCTCAAAATAAATTCTAAATGGTTCAGCAAGAATGCCTAATATTTGATTTAACTGGGTAATGAAATATTCAGTAAAATCAATTTTTACCATCTGGTTTTCTAACATAATAAACTTCCAGTTCGTACCCGTTGAAACTGCACCATATACTACTGGCTGTTCCAGCCCCTTACGGGCATTAAATATTTGAGCAGCAACCATTTGAGCGACACATTGTCCTAAGCCAATGCGGATATCATTATCTTTCGCTTCAACCAATGTTAAAACAGGAGCAGTAACTAGGGATTGATTTTTTGATGCACTTAAGATAAAGTCACAAGCACCCGTTAACCCTTTTGATTCGTCAACATTAAACGTATTGCCAGAAAAATAACCAATTTTATTATTAAATTTACGTCTCACTTCCAATAAAACCGGAGTAATAATTAATTCAGACCGAGCTTTTTCTGTACTGATACTTGCCGCCAAATCTAACGTTTCATCCAGCGTTTCCTTAAGCCGATGTGAAGGTTCAATCGGTGCAATATGACTAAATAAATGAGAAATATCCTCGACTGTTAATTCGAGGATAGAAACGGCTTGGTCAATCGTTTTGAAATCACTGTATGACATATTTCCAGAGTCAGCAGCACTTACAATGCTACTATAATCATTGTGCCACACTCTATTCGGTCAGTGATAAGAAAAGTGCAATTGAGCGAAGCCCAGCGCCAAAGGCGATCGCGCTTACGTTGCTGCTCTTTTTATCGTAATGTCCCCCTCCCTCCAGCAGTCCTCAGATTGGCTTTAGATCCAAGCTGCGCCACAAGTACCATGAGGCGATACTGCAATACGGCTTCCACCTTTGTCCGAAGCGTTTTGTCGTTTTGCGGTCAGGAAGTGCCTCAAGATTATACAGGTTCCGAATACCTGTACGTATCCCCAAGTCATCCACAGGCAAAACATCCCATCGCTTGAGACGGAAAATCAACAGCATCTGCACAGTCCAGCATCCAATCCCTTTAACCTGCGTTAAAATCTTTATAATCGACTCATCATCCATAACTTCCAACGCTTCCAGGGTGGGCAATCCATCAATTGAATGACGTGCCAAGTCTTTAAGATAAGCAATTTTCGGGCGTGAAATCCCCACACCTCGGAGAACTTCATCAGGTGTGTCTAGGACATCCTGTGCAGTAGGAAACGGCGTGTCAGGGTAAACTTGGAGAAACCGACTGTGGATAACATGCGCCACTTTGGTAGAAAGTTGTTGGTGAAGAATTGACCGGGATAGGCAAAAAAATAAATCTCCCTCCAACTCGTGCTGATTTAGTTGACATTCACCAATTCGGTCAATAAGTTGTCCCAGAACGGGATCACAATCCTGGAGAAAGTCAATGGCGATCGCGTAATTCATGAACTCTGTTGTTAAAACATCGATTCGGTAGCTACTGTAGGGGCGGGTTTAGGGACTCTGTAGGGGCGGGTTTAGGGACTAAAGTCAGCTATTCACCGATAAGTGAACAACAAAACCCGCCCTGTCTCACCCATAACTGAGCAACAAAACCCGCCCTGTCTCACCCATAACTGAGCAACAAAACCCGCCCTGATTCATAAGTCACCCAAATAACCCTAATTAGAGCAGGATGTTGTGTTGCACAAACAATCCCAAATGATATAACTCCAGTAATCAGCCAATTATACTTTCTACCCATGAGAAAAATCGTTGTCGGCGTGATGGGACCCGGTAAAGGGGCTACCGCCACAGACTTAGAACGAGCTTATGAATTGGGACAACGTATCGCCCAGCAGGGATGGGTGCTGCTGACGGGTGGCAGAAATGCTGGGGTAATGGATGCAGCAAGTCAAGGGGCAAAAGCCGCAGGTGGCTTAACTGTGGGCATTTTACCCAGCAGCGATACTCAGAATATGTCCGATGCTGTGGATATTGCGATCGCGACGGATATGGGGAGTGGGCGCAATAATATTAACGTTCTCTCCAGTGATGTGGTGATTGCTTGTGGTATTGGTGCAGGAACCGCTTCAGAAATCGCTCTCGCCCTCAAGGGTGGTAAACCTGTGGTATTATTATCCGACCATCACGAAAGTCAACAGTTTTTTACCAGCCTGTCGCCGGAGACGGTTTTTGTGGCAGCCACCCCAGTCGATGCCATTGATATTGTGCAAGCGATTGTCCAGGAAAACCGCTAACTGTCCCCCTTTGACTCAACCCGGCTAGAGGCGCGATCGCGTCTAACCCGTTTCGCCAGGGCTGGATACCACAATCTCAATCATAGACTTAAGGCGATGGCTACCCCTCAGAGAAACAATCATATTGTTAATGGTTATTACAACAGGCGTTAATCCCTTGATATAGTAATACTTAACCTAAGGAATACATCTAAAGTCTCGGTTCGTTTTAAGCTAGAACACAGTATTTGAGAGGATAGAACACAATATGGCCTACGCACTTCCTGATTTACCTTACGCTTACAACGCGCTGGAGCCTTATATCTCAGCTAAAACGCTAGAGTTTCATCACGACAAGCACCACGCGAAGTACGTTAATAACTTCAACGACATGTCGCAAGCCGCTGGTATGGCTGACAAGTCCATCGAGGAAGTCATTAAGGCTAGCTACAAGGATTCGTCCAAGTCAGGGCTTTTCAATAATGCCGCCCAAGCTTGGAACCACACCTTCTTCTGGAACTCAATGAAGTCGGGTGGTGGCGGTGTGCCCAGTGGTGCAGTCGCTGACAAAATCAAGTCTGATTTAGGCGGCTACGATAAGTTCAAGGAAGAATTCAAGAAAGCTGCTACAAGCCAATTTGGTAGTGGCTGGGCGTGGCTAGTCCTCGATAATGGCACGCTCAAAGTAGTTAACACCGCCAATGCTGTCAACCCCATTGCTTTGGGAATGACACCGTTGTTAACCTGTGATGTGTGGGAACACGCCTACTATCTGGATTATCAAAACAAGCGTCCTGATTTTGTGGAAGCGTTTCTCAACAATCTGATTAACTGGGACTTTGTGAATCAGCAAATGGCTGCGGCTTAACGATAATCCAGTGAAGTTGTCACGTCAGTAACAGTGACTAGCCCCGCCTGATCTGGATATCAGACGGGGCTTTTGGTAGTTTGGGTTCTTAATGTGCGATCGCGCCTATACAGAAAATGAACAGTAAAGACTTAGCCCAATACATTGAAGCGACAGACGGGATTGCCAAGCCTTGGCTGTTAGTGCAATTGCGTTTACGGAAACTCCAAGAGCGTAAAGCAACTATGACACCAGATGCCTATACTCGTGAGCTAGCTGAGATTCATCAGGATCTGATGAATCTGGGTGAGTGGTGGCATGGTATTGAAGCAGAGGTGTTTGGCTAATTGCAATCAGGTGATCCGTCTCACACAGGTTGCCTCAAAGTATCACGGTGAGCGAAAAAACGTCATCACAACCTTTTTCGCTATTTTTATTACATTAGAAGTATCGAGTTTGAGAATTTTTCGCTATACCTGTCCTAGGCGTGAAAATCACCGCTTTTAAGCCAAGACGGATTAATGGCAAAGGATAGGATTACTCAACTCTCAGAGAGATTTATCATTATAGTCAACTACTAACTCATAAACTTCGATTGTCCTAACGAGTCCCCTTGAGGTAACCCTCCATGTTTGACACAACCCAAATACTCATCGACAACT
The DNA here is from genome assembly GCF_000155555.1 of Coleofasciculus chthonoplastes PCC 7420. Taxonomy (GTDB): domain Bacteria; phylum Cyanobacteriota; class Cyanobacteriia; order Cyanobacteriales; family Coleofasciculaceae; genus Coleofasciculus; species Coleofasciculus chthonoplastes_A. Next base: position 8,027 of record NZ_DS989883.1, on the reverse strand, counting down.
TTGTGGATCGGATTCGGGAAGGCTACAGCCGAACTTACGGCGGCTGGAAGTCTGACTATGCTGACATTATCGGCTGGGCGGGCGCCATGGCATTAGAAAATATTGCCAATAGTGACGCTCTCTACCACAATGTTGAACACACCATTTTAGTCACCTTAGTCGGACAGGAAATTCTGCGCGGTAAACATATCCGTGAAGGAGGCATTTCTTGTGAAGACTGGATGCATGCAATTATCTCCTTACTCTGCCATGATATTGGTTACGTTAAAGGAGTCTGCCGACAAGACCGATTAAGTGAAAACCGCTATGCCACAGGCGTAGATGGGGACAAGGTGAGTTTACCACCAGGGGCGACAGATGCCAGCCTCACTCCCTATCACGTTGATCGCGGTAAGCTGTTTATTGAAGAACGGTTTGGTGGCAATTTACTAATTGATGCCGAAGAAATTAAGCGGAATATTGAACTCACTCGTTTTCCTGTGCCAAGTGATCAAGATCACCTAGACACAAGTAACTGTCCCGGTTTAGTAAGATCTGCCGATTTAATTGGTCAACTCAGTGATCCGCGCTACTTGAAAAAAATTAGTGCCTTATACTACGAGTTTGAAGAAACGGGTGTGAATAAAGCCTTAGGCTATAGTCATCCAGGAGACTTGCGCCAGAACTATTCCAAGTTTTACTGGAGTGGGGTGTATCCCTACATTAAGGACTCATTGCGCTACTTAGAGTTGACGCTAGAAGGGAAGCAAATTGTGGCGAACCTTTATGCCAATGTGTTTGTGGTCGAACATGAACACCCATCTCTCCATGCAACCGTTAGCGCCGCTTAAAAGACGGTAGGGGTACGACATGTCGTACCCCTGTCGTACCCCTACAAATGGTTCAACGGGAAAGCCTGGGTAAGTCTTGATATCCGAGTGTCTTCGTTACATAAAACCAACGATAAGGTTTCAGGTTTTGACAGCAAGCCCTAATTCGCGATCGCTGTTCGAGTCGCATTCAGGTTCTTTTGTTATAGTTGTGGATATTAGAAATAAATCTATCTCAAGTTAGATGTATGAACCGCGTCCCGGCTTTGACAATGGCTTTATTTCCTATGGAAGAGCCGATAGTAAAGCCTTTGCCATAAAGCTCTATCAACACCTGACTGAGTACGGCTTAAAAATTTGGTTTGACTTTGAAAATATTCCTCTGGGCGTAGATTTTCAAAACCAAATTGATGATGGGATTGAGAAGGCGGATAACTTCCTGTTCATCATTGCTCCCCATTCGATCAACTCCGCCTACTGCCGTAAAGAAATCGAACTGGCAATTAAGTACCACAAGCGGATTATCCCGTTGCTGCACGTCGAACAGATTAGTCGTGATACCTGGCAACAACGGAATCCCCAAGGAACGGATGCTGACTGGGATGCTTACCAAGCAAAGGGACTGCATTCCAGCTTTCCCAATATGCATCCGGCAATTGGCAAAATTAATTGGGTGTATTTTCGTGAGGGAATTGACGACTTTGAGCAGTCGTTCTCCGGATTACTAGAACTATTCGCAAGGCACAAGGATTACGTACATCAGCACACGTATTTCTTAGATAAATCACTAGCCTGGGAAAGGCAGCACAAGGGATCACAACATTTGCTCATTGGTGAGGAACGAAAGCAAGCCGAAGCATGGCTGAAGGTGCGCTTTAAAGACGAGCAGCCCCCCTGTACTCCCACAGATTTACACTGTGAGTTTATCAGCGAAAGTATCAAAAATGCCTATAACCTGATGACTCAGGTGTTCCTCTCCTATGCCTACGAAAATGAGGCAGTGATGCGGCAGATTCGCACCAGTCTGTGGCGTGCAGGATTTACAGTTTGGACGAATACCGCTGATATTCAAACAGGGGAAACCTTTGAGGCAGCGATTAAGCAGGGTGTAGCCCAAGCAGATAACTTAGTCTATTTGCTCTCACCTGACTCCCTGAACTCTACCTACTGTCAGCAAGAATTAAACTATGCTTTAGCGCTGAATAAGCGGATTATCCCTGTGCTGGTGAGTCCTGTTGAGCCGGAGCAAATCCCGCCAGAATTGCGCTCGTTACATTATATTGATCTGACTGATAATCTACACGAAGAAGATTACCGTCTTGATGAAAGCCAACTGATCAACATACTGGATCACGAGGCAGTATACTACCACGAGCATAAGATTTTCTTAGCTAAGGCGCTCAAGTGGCAGCAGCAGAACCGCAACCCCAGTATTTTACTGCGGGGGTATAATCTGCGCCGTGCTGAAGCTTGGTTGCAGGTGGCGAAAAAGAGGACTCAACATCAGCCAACAGCTTGGCACGAAGAATTTATCACTGAAAGTCTGCGACAGCCGCCGGAAGTGTCCCATGATGTGTTTATTTCCTATTCTGATGCTGACTCAGACGTTGTGCGTAAGCTGAATGATGCGTTACAGATGCAGGGTAAAACGACGTGGTTTGACCAGGAAAGTATTCCTACCCAAGCGGACTTGCCCCAGGATAGAGCTTCAGGAAATGACAGCATTGCCTTGCAGCTAGTCATTGATCAGGGTATTGAACGGGTTAAGGGTATTGAACGAGCTAATACAATTGTCGCGGTGATTTCTCTTCCTTTTGTTAACGATGCTGATGTGGCTAAGGAGTTAGCTTATGCCCAGACGCTGAATAAACGAACGGTTGCCATCTTGCATCAAGAAACAGCCACAGCCGAACTTCCCTTGGCTTTAGAGAACGCCCACTGGATTGATTTCCGTAAACACGGCGGTGAATTTTTACCCAATTTTGGCGAATTAATCCGGACGCTAGATAGTGATCCGGACTATACACGCACTCACACTCGGTTGCTGGTGAAGGCGATGGAGTGGACACAAAAGGGACAGGATGATAGCTTTTTGCTGCGAGGGAAAGATTTAGTCGCCTCTAAGCAATGGTTACAGGAATCAGCCGACAAGCAACCGAAGCCCACGGCGCTACAACTAGACTACATTAAAGCTAGCCGAGAACTGCCCTATCGCAAAATTAAGCGGCGTTCGGTGGTGTTAACCAGTGCTGTCGTTTCGGTGCTGGTGGTTGTGGCTCGGTTTTTGGGGGGGATGGAGTCGGCTGAACTGAGAGTCTATGATCAGTTAATGCGGTTACGTCCCAGTGAAGCCCAAGATGAGCGTTTTTTAATCGTTGAGGTGGATGCTGCCAGTAGTGAGGCACTCCGGCGAGACATAATTGCGGAGCGTTATCAGCCGGGAATTGGTACAGTTCCAGACAAAGCTCTCGATGAAGTGTTAGCCATCTTATCGGCACATCAACCCCGACTGATTGGCTTAGATTTTTACCGAGATTATCAGGCACAGCCAGAATTAGCGGAACGTTTTCGGCAAACGCAGAACCTGATTGCGCTCTGTAAAGCGAGTTATGACGGTGGACGGGGCTATTATCCACCACAAGACGTTCCCATGGAGCGTATTGGATTTAATGATGTCTCTGAGGATGGTGAGATGATGGTGCGCCGTCACTTGCTGTTGCAGGAACCCGACCCAGAGTTTTGCAATACGGAAGAGGCATTGAACTTAGTTCTGGCTCGTAAGTATCTAGAAGCAGAAGGGATTTCTTATACCTCTTTCCTAAATGATGAAGGGTACTATGAGGAAGATATGCAGTTTGGCGAGACGGCAATCCCGCAACTGCGGGGAAATGGTAGTCCTTACCGAGAGAGAAATGATCAACTAAACGGTTATCAAACTTTACTCAATTACCGCGCCCACCAAGGTGACCCCAACAAGTTTGCGCCAACGGTTAGCTTAGAAGATGTTCTCAATGACAAGGTATCTGCCGCAGACATTCAAGACCGGATTGTGATTATTGGTTACACGGACACGGCAGATAAAAGTGCTGACCGTTGGAATACTCCTTACGGTAATATGCCGGGAGTGATGGTGCAAGCTCAGATGGCAAGCCAACTTATCAGTGCGGTATTAGATCAGCGTCCTTTAATTGGGTGGTTACCGTTTTGGGGCGAAACATTGTGGATTTTTGGCTGGTCTACCGTTGGGGGTTTGGTTATCTGGTTCTGTTCTCGCTCGTTGGCGCGAGGGGCGGCTGGTGCTGTGGGTACAGTGATCGGTTTGTATGGTTTATCCTACCTGATTCTGGTCAGCCAAGGCGTTTGGGTGCCGTTGGTACCGTCAGCGATCGCCATCGTGGTGACTGGAGGCGGTGTTGGTTATCTGACCTATCGGCGGCGACAAGCTTAGAAATCAATGCAGAGTTAGGAGTTAATGGAGATGAGCTGGTTATCACGCGATCGCAAAAGCGTCCTGATTTTGACCTTAAGTACAGTGCTGTTCCTGTCGGTGCTACCCTTCGACAATCCCCCAGCCCAGGCGCAATCGGTGGGAGAGCAGTTTTTGAATTTGTTTCGCCGGGAGCGCAAACAAGGGCGGCCTTCGGGGCGATCGGCGGGTACAGCGATTCGGGATGAATTCTGTTTCTCTGGGACTAGCCAGCCGTTAACGGCTCTAGTTTCGGCGGACAATCTGGAGACAACGGTTGCTGAGTATCCGACGTTTTGGTTTTACTTGCCTTGGGGGCGTTCGGAGACGGTTACACAAGCTAGATTCGTGCTATTTGATCAAAATCAACGCCTTGTTCTCGACCAAACGATGGTGTTACCGGATGCGCCGGGGATTGTTAGCGTGAAATTGCCGGAGACTAAACCGCCTTTAGAAGTGGGCAAACGCTACAAGTGGTATTTCCAAGTCCTGTGCGATGAGCAGGAACGCTCACGAAACCCATGGGTTAGTAGTTGGGTGGAACGGGTGGAAGCGAGTTCTGAGTTGGTTCGGCAGTTAGAAACTTTAGCTGAATCTGAGCAATATCGGGCGTATTTAGACCATGGTATTTCTCAGGACGTGCTGACGCAGCTAGCTTGGCATCGCTCTGTCCATGAAGAGGATTGGAGGAGTCTGTTGGTGGACTATTTTGAGCTAGAAGGCGTTGCTGATGCGGCTGTTACTCAACTTAATTAGATTAGAACTATACTAGCCCAACCCAGTCATGACTCAGACTCCTGTCAAAAACCTAACCTTTGAAGATTATGTCACCTACGATGATGGCACAGATAACATCTATGAATTGGTGGATGGAAAGCTAGTCATGGTTCCACTACCAACTGCCGATCATGGGGATACGATTGATTTACTCCTGGATGTCTTCAGAGAACAAATCCGTCGCTATCGTCAACCCTGGAAAGCCAAGGACAAAGCTGGGGTGTACACGGGAAAAAACCCTGTTACCGGAAAAGATCGTTCACGCACCCCAGATGTCTGTGTCATGACAGCAGTACAGTGGGCTGAACTGAAAGCAGATAAGCGATCAGCGGCTGTGTTGAAAACGCCACCCCTTTTAGTGGTTGAAGTCGTTAGTCCGGGATCGAAAAAAATCGATTATGAACAGAAATTGGCGGAGTACAAGACGATAAAAATCCCCGAATATTGGATTGTAGACTTACGCCAATCTCAGGTTTGTGTGCTGTTATTGGCAGAGACAGGATATGAAACAACCGTCTTTACAGGAAATCAGCGGATTATCTCTCCGACATTTCCCGAACTAGCAGTAACAGCTTCTCAGCTATTGTCAGCTTGAGGCTCAAAACCAACTTCCGACTAAGACATAGGCAGCCCAGAAGAGGGGCGCTTGGTAGTTGGCATCTTGTAACATCGCCTGCTGCGCTCGTCGTAGGGCTTCGGCGCGAGACACTCCCGGTTGTCCTAGGTGTTGGTAGAAGGCTTCTGTAAAGGTAACACTGGAGAGATCATCCAAACTCCAGAGAGACGCGATCGCACTCTGTGTTCCTGCCTGAATCGCGGCTCCAGCAATTCCGAGTACGGCTCGATTGCTGCCTGTGGCGGTGTGGCAGGCACTGAGCAGCAGGAGTTCAATCCCTTGGGTTGTGGTGGACTGTTGGCGGCGAAATAGTTGGCTAAATTGGTCTAAGGGAATCTTCCCGTCAGCCGCCAGAATAAAGGTGTCTTCTGGTTTGTCGCCAAATTGACCGTGAGTGGCTAGGTGTACGATGTCGAAATGAGAGCGCTCCAGGCGTTGTTCTAATGCGGTTTTGGTGAAATCTTCGTCGCGGATGAAAGCAACAGGAATACCTGCGGCTTTGATTTTGTCTAACTCGCAATTGGCATTGACTAACTCAGCGAAGTTACCCACCTTTGGCGGCGGTTCAGTGAGACTGACAGCTAGCACATCCATCTGGTTTCGCTCTAGCCGATGGGAATCGCGCACTTCTAGCCCCAAAACTAGGGCAGTGGCATAAGTTTGAGCCAGATAGGTTTCCCCGTCGTAAAGCGCTGCCATGGGAATATTTCGCAGGGGTTCATCCAGGACAAAAATTAGGGTTTTGATCCCATGGCGTTCTAGGTAAGGGCGTGCTGGTTTGATTAACCAGTTGTAGAGGGTTTGCCCATCCTCTTTGATAGCTGGGTGGGTGAAAGGATCTTGGAGATTGCTGCGGAATCGTTTTACAGTGTCTTCCACGTCTTGGCGGGATACGTCAGGGGAGCGATAATGAATCAGATTGGCTTCGCCCGGTAACTTGAGGATGACTTCGATGCGGTCTTTGAGTACAATCGGATAAATAATGGCGGCGGTGGGGTCTTTTTCATCGACCACTTGGTCAACTTGTACCGTTGAATCCAAACAGGCGGATTGAAAGAAGTTTTCTAGTTCCGCTACCTGGAGTGCCTCGATCACCTCACGGGCTTGTTTCAGTTTCTCTTGGCTAGGTTCGCTGGTTCCTTGAGGGGACAGGAGTAAGTCTACGAGTTCCCGATAGACGGGTTCAACTTCGTCTCGGAACGTAAATTTGATATCGGGGTTGGCGGCAACTAAGTCTCCTCTCAGGAGTTTCAGGGTTTTATAGGCGTCGGTGTAGGCGTTGGTGGCGGCTTGGTGTTTCTGCTGGGCTTTTAAGAGTCGTCCCAGTTGCCACTGCCATTGATAGGCGACTTCTGGGGGAATTTTGGCTTGTGCCAAGGCTTGTCGGGTAAGGCGTTCAGCGTCCTGCCATTGTTGGGCTTTTTCGTAGAGGTGTCCCAGGTAGCCGAGGGCATAGGATTCGGCTACGGTGTCGTTGATGCGTTGTGCCTGCTGTTGGGCGTAGGCGAGAATCTGGGCGATTTCTGGGGCAGATAGGGTGGGGTTCAGTTTAGTTTGATGGTGGGTGAGGGTTTGGGCAAAGTGAATTTGGGCATAGATGGCGGGGCGAGTGGTGGGTAGGTTTTGGGCGAGTTCCTGGAGTTGGGGGATTAAGGTAGTGGCGGGTTGCTTTTGGTTGGTTTCCAGGAGTAGGTCGAGTTGATTGACAGATGCTTCAAATTGTGGATTGGGGAAAATCGCGCTGGCAGCGGCTTGTTGATAGTAGTCGATGGCTTGCTCATTCTTCTCTTGGGAACGCGCGGTGTTGCCTAAGCCCAGTAAGGCGGCGCTGATATCGGCGGGGGAGTTAAGGGTGCGGGCGATATCCAGGCTTTTCTGGAGTGTTTCCTTGGCTTGTTCGGGGCTACCCAGTGAGCGAAGCAGATTTCCTAAGTTGGCGTAAGCGGCGGCTTTGAGGGGATTGTCGGGTTGGGTTGGTAAGGTAGTTTGTGCGAGTTGCTCTAGGGTGTTGCGGGCGCGACGGTATAGCCCTAAGGCTCGCAGGGCGAGGGCTTGGTTAATTTGGCTGCGAATGATGCCCGGTTCGTCAGGGATTTGGGTGTAGAGTTGGCTGGCGTGCTGCCAGGTTTTCAGGGCGGTTTCGGGTTGTCCTTGAGCCAGTTGCAGGGTGCCTTGGGTGTTGAGGGCTTGTGCCTGAACTCGGAGACGTTCTGAGGTATTGGGGGGGATGGTGTCTAGGAGGGCGAAGCTTTGAGCTATGGCGTGATTGGCTTGATCCGATTGTGCCAATTCCTGATGGGCGAGTGCCAGGTTACTCAATGTCATTGCCTGGTTGAGGGGTTCTCCTTGAGTTTGGTAG